>NZ_JCBDGU010000047.1:0-113941 GCF_059834255.1 Vibrio sp. R11-SG3-ISO9 | reverse complement strand
CAGCATCAGTAACCATCCTAGCCACATCAAACTCAATCAGTGTTTTACATCCTTGCTGACCACTCATCCTAAGCAATCAAATCTTCATCCTGAAGATACCTAATCCGTTAGGCTTTTTCCTGTTCCTGCCAACTCCCTGTCGACAAGTTAAATATTACGCGAAATCCGATGGCATCCCAGATATCTGCCAACAAAAAAATGATATGACATCGATCACATCGCAATTACAATCTTTAAATATCAACTAGTTACAGTCATGCACAGTAAAAACAGCATGCACAAAGTGATTTAGTCGCACATCACTTGTAAGAGATCTCGCACAAAGGGTATATCAGATCGGGAAATCACCGAACAAACAGGAAATTGACTTAGTAAAGCTAGAAAAAGCTAAGGTTCACCCCCATATATGTGGGCACGATAATCAAAAAGAGATTCAACGGATGAGCCAAGCTATCTGTAGACAGATCGCTCAAGAGCTGAGCGTTCGCCCCGATCAAGTGACCGCAGCAGTTACCCTAATCGATGACGGTAACACGGTTCCCTTTATTGCACGTTACCGTAAAGAGGTAACGGGCGGCCTTGATGACACCCAATTACGTAATCTAGACAGCCGACTTTCTTATCTGCGTGAACTCGACGATCGCCGCCAAACGATCCTCAAATCAATTCAAGACCAAGGCAAGCTGACCGCTGAGCTTGAAAAAGAGATCACTCAAGCCGACAGCAAAACCCGCCTAGAAGATTTATACCTGCCTTACAAACCTAAGCGTCGCACCAAAGGTCAAATTGCGATTGAAGCAGGCCTAGAACCGCTAGCAGAGACGCTGTGGAACGAGCCGCAACACGATCCAGAAAGTGAAGCCTCTCAGTACCTGAATAGTGAAAAAGGCATTGAAGATACTAAGGCCGCACTGGATGGCGCTCGCGCAATTATCATGGAACGCATCGCAGAAGATGCAAACCTGCTTGAGAAAATCCGTCAGCACCTAACACGTAACGCAGCACTGGGCGCGCGCGTTGTTGCAGGTAAAGAGCAAGAAGGCGAGAAGTTCAAAGATTACTTCGAACACGACGAGACGCTAAGCAAAGTGCCTTCACACCGTGCACTAGCCATGCTGCGTGGTCGTAATGAGGGCTTCCTAACCCTGACTATGAACGCTGACCCAGAGCAAGAAGAGGGTGTGCGTGGTTCTTACTGTGAAAACATCATCTCTGATCACTATGGTATTACTCTTAGCAGCGCCCCTGCCGATGCATGGCGTAAACAGGTGATCAGCTGGGCATGGCGCATTAAAGTATCGATGCACATGGAAACCGAGTTGATGGGCGCAATGAAAGAGCGCGCAGAAGTCGAAGCGATTGAAGTATTCGCGACTAACCTGAAAGATCTATTAATGGCCGCTCCGGCTGGTCCTCGTGCAACGCTAGGTCTCGATCCGGGTCTACGTACAGGTTCAAAAATCGCTGTAGTTGATGCAACGGGTAAAGTGCTCGCAACCGAAACCATCTACCCTCACCCACCACAAAAGCAGTACGACAAATCTGCACACATTGTTGAGCAGATGGTACGTCAGTTCAATGTTGACCTGATTGCGATTGGTAACGGTACAGCTTCACGCGAAACCGACAGCTTTGTGGCTGACGTGATTAAGCGCAACAACCTAAAAGTACAGAAAATCATTGTGAGCGAAGCTGGCGCATCGGTTTACTCAGCATCTGAACTTGCAGCGAAAGAGTTCCCGAATATGGATGTGTCGTTGCGTGGGGCCGTGTCGATTGCTCGTCGTCTACAAGACCCATTGGCAGAGCTAGTGAAGATTGACCCGAAATCGATCGGTGTTGGCCAATACCAACATGATGTAAGCCAAACCATGCTTGCGAAACGTCTAGACGCGATCGTCGAAGACTGTGTGAACGCCGTCGGTGTTGACGTAAACACTGCCTCTGCCGCACTTCTAACCCGCGTAGCTGGTCTCTCTAGCACCATCGCGCAGAACATTGTTGATTACCGCGATGAGAACGGCCGCTTTGAAGCACGCACCACACTGAAGAAAGTCGCACGTCTTGGGCCAAAAGCCTTTGAGCAGTGTGCTGGCTTCCTGCGTATCATGGGTGGCAAGAACCCACTTGATGCGTCTGCGGTTCACCCTGAAGCTTACCCTGTGGTAAAAGCGATCTCTGAGAAGAACAACAAAGACATTAAGACACTGATCGGCGACTCTGGCTTCTTAAAAGGCCTGCACGCGGTCGATTACACCGACGATAGCTTTGGTGTTCCAACCGTCACAGATATCATTAAAGAACTAGACAAACCGGGTCGTGACCCGCGCCCTGAGTTCAAAACGGCGACCTTTGCGGAAGGCGTTAACTCTGTGTCTGATTTAGAGCCGGGCATGATTCTAGAGGGCGTGGTCTCTAACGTAGCCAACTTTGGTGCTTTCGTTGATATCGGTGTTCACCAAGACGGCCTGGTACATATTTCAGCACTGACTGACCGATTCGTTTCTGATCCACGTGAAGTGGTGAAAGCGGGCGATATCGTCAAAGTGAAAGTGATGGAAGTCGACGTACAGCGTAAGCGTATTGCGTTAAGCATGCGCATGAAAGACGAGCCGGGACAAGATAACCGTGCTCAACATTCATCTGCACCTCGCTCTCAAGGTCGTCAATCGCAAGGCGGTCAGCGTCGTCGCGAAGAGCCACAACAAAACGGCGCTATGGGTGGCGCGTTTGCTGCTGCCTTTGCAAAAGCGAAGAAATAACGCTTCACGATAAGGGAGTGAGCAACTAGAAAAGCGTTTAGATCATAGTAGACCTAAAGCTGTAAGAGCTTATTCCTAGACATGGGAACGCCCTTCTAGATATACAAGCTTGCTCCTAAAAACAGAAAACCTGCATCGCCATTGGCATGCAGGTTTTTTATTAGGTTCAAAAAGGTTTGGCGATATTGACAGCGCTAGAGCACAACCAATACCTCAGATGGCTTATGAGGCGCAACAGCATGGCCATAGTGATATTTAATGACCTTACGTCGTTGTTCCATCTGCCCTTCTCGAATCGCCGCATCAAGAATGTGCTTGGGCAATCGAAAACGCATGGTGTAACCCTTTCCTTGATCAGCACTATAACTACTCAGTGCCAATAAGCTGAACAACCTATCAAATGGATCTTTAGGCTCTTCTTGGTTTACCGCATTTATTTCCTGCTCGTTATCCATCTCATAACCGGGATGGTCAGAGGGATCCCAAGCTGATTGCTGCCTTCGTTTATCGTCCGATTTTACCTTGCGCTCTGCATTGGTTTTGGCCAATGCGACGGCTGGAGCAACAGGCTCTCGAACTCTATTTTCACGCGCAACTTGCTCAGTTTGCACATTAACGGATGGGGCGATCAGTGGCACACTTACTGCCGTTGCAGGTGACACAATCATTGCGAACTCTCCTCAAGAATCGCCCATCGCTATTGCCATGGCACCGTTGAATCCAGTAAGAACAACAGGCATAGCCCAAACTACTGTGTTCTGCTCAGGTGAGAGAGAGGGCTGAGCATCGTTCAGTGCCTTGGTTAGATTATATATCGACCACGTTGTCTATAATTTTAGCAATTATTTCTCGGCGAAGCTGATCAGCTCACAGCAAAAAGCGTCCGCTTCTGTCATGAACGGCGCATGCGAAGACTGGGTAAAGATGTATTGCTCAGTGTTTGGTAGCGCTTTTTCTAGATCTTTCGCCACCTTAATCGGCACTAAACCATCTAATCGACCATACAAGCGCAGCATAGGTACTGTTAGCTCAGGTAAACGCTCACGCAGATCGACATCTGAAAGCATTTTTAATCCGGCAAGCAGCGAGTCTGGGTTAGGCATCGGACGCGACAATACCGCCTGTTTTAGCTGTTTTACATCTTGTCTTGCCGACGGACTGCCCATCGCTTGCAGCGCCATGAAGCGCTCGATGGTGGTTTGAAAGTCTTCCACCAGCTGCTCGGTAAAGTTGCTCAGAACGTTAGGTTGAATACCGCGCCATAGCACCGGCTCTTTGGCTGCGGCGAATTTCGGAGAACTCGCAACCGTGACAAGTTTAGAAACATAATCTGTATGATGCAGCGCCATGTGAGTCGCGACCAAGCCACCCAAAGACCAACCGACCCAGATCGCCTGCTTTGGCGCCTCTTCCATCAACTGCTCGGCAATACCTTCGAGCGTATCAGCATGGCAGTGACTGCTGTGACCATAACCTGGCAGGTCAACTACATGGACACGGAAATCGGTCTCAAGCGCCGTTACGGTTTGCTGCCACACCGCACCGTTCATTCCCCATCCATGGACCAAAACCAAATCTGGCCCTTGTCCAGACACATGCCAATACAGTTTGTCGCTCATCTCGTGATTTTCCCTACTATTCTCATCCAACAATGATGACCTTGCTGGCTAGGCTATCCAAACCTACATCATCAATGCACTTGTGCTCGCTATGTTATCTGATTGGCTCCAAAAACACACACCACGCTTGGTCACACCACAATGCCACCTCTGCAAACTGCCAAAGTTACCGTTAGATACTCACCCCAAATGGTGCGATAGCTGTCTCTCTCATTTCTCACCACAACATCGCTGCCAACGTTGCGGTATCAAGCTTGATATCGATGCCACCATATGTGGGGCGTGTTTAAAAAAACCACCACCATGGCATCGGCTCTATTGTGTTGGAGATTACGATTTTCCACTCAGCCATTACGTCCACCAGATGAAATACAGTGGTCAATTTTGGTTAAGTCGAGACTTAGTCAAACTGCTGGCGAACCATATTGAGCAGCCCGCCCCTATTATCACTAGTGTGCCGCTGCATTGGCGGCGCTACCTACATCGCGGATTTAATCAAAGCGCATTGCTAGCCGATGCTCTTGCGCACGAGCTTAACAGCCAAAGCCTAGCGCTGTTTCGTCGTCAACGTGCCACCCCGACTCAGCAGGGGCTAAGCAAGACACAACGCCAGAACAACCTGCGTAATGTTTTTTCTTTTAGAAACAGGGATGTGATGAAAGTGATAGCAAAAGGCGACGCCCATGTTGCAATAATGGATGATGTTGTCACCACAGGCAGTACTGTGTATCAATTATGTCAATTGCTACTTGAAGTGGGCGTTAAAAGGATTGATATTTACTGCATCTGCCGCACTCCTGAACCCGCGTCTTAGTCAATTTCCCACGAAACTTGTCTATCAATTCAGCAAAAAAGGGCTGAATTACCGCCCCGACAGGAGTAGAATGGCAGAATAGCCTACAAATTTACTCAGGTATTCGTCGTGTCAAATATTACTATTACAGAAACAGCTCAAACTCATTTTGCTAATCTGCTTTCACAGCAGCCAGAAGGGACCAACATCCGCGTATTCGTGGTAAACCCAGGTACGCAAAATGCAGAGTGTGGTGTTTCTTACTGCCCTACAGATGCAGTAGAAGCATCTGATACTGAACTAGCATTTGAAGGCTTCTCTGCTTACGTAGATGAACTAAGCCTACCATTCCTAGACGAAGCTGAAATCGACTTCGTTACAGACAAAATGGGTTCTCAGCTAACTTTAAAAGCACCGAACGCAAAAATGCGTAAAGTGGCGGATGACGCACCTCTTCTAGAGCGCGTTGAATACGCAATCCAGACTCAAGTAAACCCACAACTAGCAGGCCACGGCGGTCATGTAAGCCTAGTTGAAATCACTGATGAAGGCGTTGCTATCGTCGCGTTTGGTGGTGGTTGTAACGGTTGTTCTATGGTTGATGTGACTCTAAAAGAAGGTATCGAGAAAGAACTTCTACAACAGTTCGAGGGTGAACTAACAGCCGTTCGTGATGCAACTGAGCACGATCGTGGTGAGCACTCTTACTACTAATCACACCTAAGATTAGAGACCAAGGCTGATGTGAAAACATCGGCCTTTTTGTTTTCTAGTCGCCAGATAATTGATAAGCCTATCTCACCGCATCAGGTTCACAATCAACTTCACTAACAAAATCAATAGAATGGCGTTCTAAACTATATAACTGCCATTGCAATCGCTTCCCATTCAATAATTCCATGATATAAAAACTCACCTCTAGGAAGTCATCGCCATTTCCCCTATATTAGAAAGACTTCCCAAAAAGCTAAGGAGCGAGCGCATGACAAAAAGGACCAAGCCAGAAATTTTGGCTAAGCAAACTGTCGCTCAATCAAAACTGTTTTCTATTGAATCTCTCGACCTCAAGTTTTCTAACGGTGAGCTTCGTACCTACGAACGCATGAAACCAAGCGGTCGCAACGCAGTAATGATGGTCCCGATTACTGAGCAAGGCGACATCCTATTGGTACGTGAATACGCTGCAGGTACAGAGCGCTATGAGCTCGGCTTCCCTAAGGGTCTCATCGACCAAGATGAAACGCCCAACGAAGCGGCGGTAAGAGAGTTAAAAGAAGAGATTGGTTTTGGCGCTCGCAAACTGACGCCACTCAAGGAAGTGATTCTCGCCCCTTCTTACTTTTCGAGCAAAATGACCCTGTTCATTGCCGAAGATCTCTACCCGGAACAGCTAGAAGGTGACGAACCAGAACCACTGGATGTTGTGCGCTGGCCGCTGGCTCAAGGAGAAGAGTTACTTACACATCTCGACTTCTGTGAAGCTCGCTCCATCACTGCTTTATTACTGGCTCTTCGACTACTAAAACAACAATCTGACGAAGAGTAAGAGACTTTTTATGCCAATGACAAAAGATTTATCCCACTTACTGCCTTCCGTGATTGAAGTTGCTCGCTCAGCAGGACAACTGATCTTAGAGATCTACGAGAAGAAAGATTACGAAGAGTACACCAAGAGTGACGATACCCCCGTCACTAGCGCCGACCTTGCAGCGCACAAATTAATCTCACAAAGGTTGAGTGAACTTACCCCTGACATCCCAGTGTTATCGGAAGAAGCGGCAGACATTAGCCTAGAAAAGCGTTCGCAATGGGATCGCTATTGGTTGGTAGACCCACTTGATGGCACCCAAGAGTTCATCGCACGCAGCGGAGACTTTGCCACCATCATCGCACTGATTGAGCATAACAAACCCGTGATGGGGGTGGTCTACGGCCCTGTGTCAGGCGTGACTTACTATGCTTACGACGGCAAAGGCGCATGGAAGATTCCAGATTTGAACGACAGTGTGAAGATCAAGACTCATCGCCATGAGCTACCGAATCAACCAATAGCGATGGCGATCAGCCGCCGCCAAGACATCAACCGTATCACCAGCCGCATGAGCCCGAAATGGAACTACGACCTAGTACCGCTTGGTTCAGCAGCCCTTAAAGCCTGCCTAGTTGCAGAGGGGGCAGTAGATTGCTACCTACGATTAGGTCCAACTGGTGAATGGGATACAGCCGCAACCCAATGCATCGTTGAAGAAGCAGGTGGACGCATTCTCAGCACTCACCTAGAGCCACTGTCATACAACGAACGCGAAACCCTAGAGAATCCAAACTTCATCGTACTCGGTGACGCCGACCTACCTTGGGAAGAAATATTGCAAGGTAAAGATTAAACCCTCTTTAAGCGCCGTTCCTTAGCGGCGCTTTTCTTTTCTACTTTCTGAATCAACATGCCAATTTTATAAATTGAAATTGATGAAATTATCATTGTCATTCATAAGGTTAAGTAGCTCAAAGTTATTGGCAATATCATACTTGTTTCATTTACAAAGCTAGATCTGTCCTATAAAAACGTCCTTCTTATATATCTATATTAATTCATATATCACAAGGATATGATAATGAACGTCAATGCTAGGCTTTCTAAAAAAACACTCATTGCAACGTCTATTGCATCAATTTTACTCTCTGGCTGTGGAAGCGATAGTAGCTCTTCCGATAGTTCCTCAAACGGTGGCACGGTTCAAAAAGACGCTTTAATTTCAACATTAACTCTACCTGCCGGTGACGCCGAGTGTGCTAATGGTGGCCTCAAAGTTATCGCTGGCTACGATGACAATGAAAATGGCACACTTGAAGATAGTGAACATGTCTCTAACAAAACGATTTGTCACGATGGCACCAATAATACCCAACAAGAAGGTAGCGATATCTTCAATCAAGCTCTGGTGTCAGTTGCTTTAATAGCGAAAACGGACAGTAGATGTGATGCTGGTGGACAACTTGTTACTCTCGGGGTAGATACCAACAACAATAGTATTCTCGACAACAGTGAAGTTCAGTCATCAGAAGTATTGTGTAGTATTGGGGCTGATTTCGCGCCAAGTGCCGTCATCAACTCAATCACAGCTAATCCGGCAATCGTTGCTGCAGGCGCACAAACAACGCTAACTGCAACCATCAGTAACCTTCAGGCGAGCGACAAAGTCACTTGGTACAACGCAAATGGGGATGAATTAACCACATCCAACCCACTCCAAGTTACTGTTCTGGCAGGTGCTGCTGTTGGCCAAGAGAAGTATCAACTCAGTATTGAAACGACCAACGATCAAGGTCAAACCGTACTGCAAACCAAAGAGATCATCATCACCGTTGCTGAAGCGCCAGCACCAACACAGTCTGTCGTTCTCGACAGCCAACAAGTGTTCTTACCAGAAGGTTATACAACCAGTGCTCTTACTGGTGATGTAACAGGTACCATTATCTATGCTGAGCCTGTGGCTACCGCAGCGGCTGCTTCGACGAGAAGCTCACTCCCAACACCAGATAACACTGAACTTGCAGGTTTTGTTGCAGAGAGAGGGGCATTAACAGGCCAAACAACAGCTCAAGAGATCCTTGTGGCTGGCGTTGGTGCTTTTGCGTCAGAGCTATACGGTGCAAAAGTAGTGCAAACATCTCTAACCACTTTGGAAAATGGTGATGTTAATGCAACCTACAAAATCACATTGAGAACAGGATTAAGGCTTACTGATATTCTCAATACCCTTATCAATCAAGTAGCCGTAAATAAGGTTGGGGGGACAGCAAGTGCCCTGGTTCCTGCTGCTTCTGAAGTAATACAAACTGAGTACCAACTTGATATAACAACTAGCTACAACAAGGTTGCAGACAGTGCCGTGATTACCAGCACACTGGTGCAAAATGATAAAGTTGTAAAGTATTCGGATCTGATTGTTTCAACGACTTCAGAAAGTATCCAAGCATCTAAAGATGCAACACTGCAACTGCAAAATGATAAATTTTCTGCGCTTGACCAAACGACTTCTAAAGCTGACTTCCTATTTGTTATCGACAACTCAGGTAGTATGGGGGGCGAGCAGCAAGCGATCAGTGATTTAACTGTAGCCTTTACAGAAACAATTCAAAATGCGGGTGTGGACTTCATGGTTGGTACCATTACCACAGATTCAGACAACCTTCGCGGAAATGGCTTTACTAGTGATTTAATTCAAATTGCCAAAGATTTTAAACCAGGCATCGGCGGCAGCACTACGGAACGCGGGATCTATTACTCAGAACTTGCACTCCAAAAAGGGGGAACGGTTGAACTTGCAGGGTACCCAAGAGTTGGTGCTTCATTGTCAGTCGTTATCATGAGTGATGAGCCAAGCCAGTACGAGAGATACAACACTCCAGAGTTTGATCCTAACAACAACTTATTCCTTGATAATGGCTATCGAGTGTACTCTATCGTCGACCCATCACATGCTGATAAGAGTCAGTATGATGACCTCGCAACAGCAACTCTAGGTAAAACTCTAAACATCAATGTTACTTCTGAATATAAAGCATTTGTTGAGGTAATGGCGAAAAATGCGGGTGCCTCAAGTGCGGGTTACAAACTTTCTAAAGCTGAAGCTCAACATGTTCTTTCATCGTCTATCCTAGTAACTGTTGATGGCACAAGAGTGGATCGTAACTCTTCAAATGGTTGGCAATATTACCCACTATCTGAATCCATCGTATTTACGGGCACCGCTATTCCAGCGCAAGGATCTGAAATTATCGTTGCTTATCAATATGTAGACGACTCAAAGTAGCAACCAATCCATAAACAAAAGGGCGATAGAATTTAATTCTATCGCCCTTTTTTGCATTCATATTGAATGAAGCGCTACAAACGCCCTTGATAAGTAAATTGGTACTTACCTTGATTGTCTGGCTTGCCTAGCCAACGTAATTGACTCTGCATCGTTTGTGGGAACTCGGCGCCCGGTTTGAACCATGCGCTGGTTGCGTAGCGGCGGTTCGGCGTTAAGCTTGCCTCAAACTCACTCTCAACTTGCGCGGTTTTCTGAGTGCCTTTTGCAGCAATCGTATTATCTTGGCAGGTTACATCGGCGATCACAGGGCCAAAGTCCAAAGAACCCAGCGGAGTATCTGCGCCAGCGCCTGACCAAGCTAGGGTACCTTCACCGGTTTGACACCAAGGTTGGCCTTGTTGAAGGTGTTTAATCGTCAATTCCACCTGACCGACAGCGGTGATCGGCACTGGAATATTCGGTACATACTTCATTACGTCTTCAGCTGGCAATGATGCTACCAAATTCTGCGCGTAGGCACCGTTCATGCCGTAGCCGACATAACCCTTACCACGTAGGTTCATGTCACTATCACGACCGAATCGAACAGCAAGCTCTGCCTTGCCTTGGAAAAGCTGGCTGAACTGAAAGTCCCACTGTACTGAGCCATAATTAACACGCTGCCAAGCGATATTGCTGGCACTGCCTTGCCAAATAGAGCCTTGCACACCATCAATTTGCAGCCCTCTCACCTTAGGCGCATGCTTGAGAGCAAACGTGGCAGGTAGGTGCAAAAGCAGACTGACTGAAAAGAACACGATAAAAATGGCACTGAAAAGTAAGCCATATTTTAGAGAAGAGCCTCGCTTCACACTAACCTCGCTTGAACTGTAATCGCTTGACTTCAATCACGCCCTGCGTGTCACTGCGGTCAATATCCATGAATTCTACTTCAACGCCTTGTTGCTCTTTCAGGTACGTCAGCCAATCGACAAATTGATTGAATGGTACCGGCTTAACCCACACTTGCAGCATTTCGCCACGAGGTTGTACTCGAATCAATTCAATCTTAAAACGGCGCATTGAAGCTGGTACAGAACGGTTCAAAGGCTCAGAGCTTTTGGCACCGCCACTGCCACGCAGTTCGACGATTTCATCAGCCTTGTTGCTAACCCAAGCCAGCAACTGCTTTTCACTCTGAATACGGCTTTGCGCTAGCTCTGCACGAGCATTGAGCGGTTGAAGCACACCCCAATACACTGCACCGACGATTAGCAAAATAGAGCACCCAATCACAAGCCTCTGTTCGCGTTGACTAATTGATGTCCACCACGCTTGGAGTGGCTCAATCATATTTCTCATCATTGATCTCCTAACGTGAGTTACTGTAATGGTTTAAGTGTAAAGCTGCCGTACACAGCATCACCATTTCGGTTCAGCGGTCCTTGCTCAACAGAAAACTTCTCGGCAAGCTTAGTGCGGGCTGTCTCAAAGTGTTGGAAGTCCGAGCTTTTCGCTTGCAGACGAACTTCAGAGCGGTTGCCATCATAGCGGATACTTTCCACTTCAATAGACGTCACCTGCCCTAGCGTACTTGGTAGCTGAGTCAGCCAACCAAGCAGAGTCGCACCATCACTGGAGCCGCCATATCTGCTCGCTTCTTCGTTCATTGTGCGCTTCAGATAACTGACACTTGGAATCTTGCGTTTACCCGGTAGCACCTGACGGAAAATACGTTCACTCTCAGCACGATAAGCCTGAGCTTCCGCTTCATAGCGCTGTACTTTGAGTGTCTGCTGGGTTGCAATAACTGCTATCAACAAACACGCTGCAATTGCCACCTTTTGCCAAATCTTCCAGTATTTAGTGAATGAAGATTTAGTTTTAAAGCGACCCGTCAGCAGGTTAACTCCGCTGTTAATCGCCTGTTGGCTGAGTACCGACATCACCAATTCCGCTGGTTTTGCTTGCCACTCAACCCCACTCTGTTGCTGAGCTTCTTCACCTGGCAGTGCGGTATAACTAAAGATCGTAGGCTTAACATCGTCTTCAGTAACAAGCCAATCGCTGTTCAAAAACATCGGCAGCCATGCTTGGCGAATAGAGACCGCTTGAAAGGTGCTTTGGCGTAATAACCATTGGTCATCAATCTTCAATGCAGTCACGCCTTCAGCATCAACAGGGAGAGCAAGCGTATCAGGCAGTACTTTGCGAATGGTAATGCCAACCTCTGAGAATGCGCTCATCACCTGAGTGAGCCATTGTTGTTCAACGCCACAAACGACGGCCGACTCAGCGCCTTTATCTAGAATGGTAAAGTGCAGATCTTCAATGTCTTGAGCAACTTCATCTTCTAATAAAAATGGCAGCATCGACTCAAACTGACGTGCTGCCCCTTTTGGGATGTCAACACGCTTCAATAGGCAGTCATTGCCCGAGAGCAACGCAATACAGGTCCGTTTCTCAGCATAGGGTGTCAGCTCATCAAGCTGTTGCCAGCTCGCAAGCTCGCCACTTGCGATCACTTCTTGCTGGCTTGTCGACCAAACTAACCACTGCACAGGGCTTTGTGGTTCGCTACTCAGTCGAACGGTCAGAAACTCGCTCACTGATTCCTCCAAAGCGACGGCGCACTACCGTCACTGTTTCTCGATTACTACTATAAAAGAGAGTGCGAATTCGAACTCGCGACTTCTCCACTAATACTTCGGCATCCAGCTCGAAGTAGCTACTATCTACCGCTAAATACCCTTTGGCTTTCTTGGTCACATCGGCACTGACGCTCGATAAGTTCGACTCAGCTAAGAAGTCATCAATGCTATCCCAGCCATCAAAGGGGCGGTTTTCAATTAACGCTTTGGCGTCAGATTCACTCAAGTTAGGGGCAAACATCGCCTCTAGAAGCGGAGCTTGTTTGACCTTGAGTGTGTTTACGTTCAAACGCCAGTCATCACTCGGCAGAGCACACACGTAAGGGCGTACCTTATCCATCACCTCACCGCTTACTTGATACACGGCACGCAATTCAGATTCATCTGCAATCAAGCCATTGGCTGCCAGATAAGAGGGCTTCATCGCTTCATAGGTACTGTCTTCCACACCTACAGAAGAAACACTGCGCGTATCCTCATCGACAAACTCCCATGTCGAGTTGGCGATCACCTCTGCTTGGTAAGAGTCCACTTCCAGATTCTCTAACAGGGTTTGCCACACAGATACTAGGTAAGGTGATGTGTTATCTGTGGTGCTGGCAACTGACTTCAACGCATTCAAATTTAGACACGCCTGACCATCTCGAATGTGACCCACCACTTGACCATAGTCGAGCGGATAAACCTGTTCTTCGAGTGCCCATGGCTGACTTAAGTTGATGGTATCGCTGTCTTTATAGCTCTGCTCAATACCTACCTTAGCCAAAGCTTCAATACCAATGCTATACCAATAAGCTTGCTGATAATTGAGCTGGTTGCCCACACGTTTAAACTGCGTAAACAGCCTCTCAGACATGCTACCTGCAATCGTCGCCATGATCGCGAGCAGCATCAGTATCACGATCAAAGCAACACCGCGTTGCTTGCTGGGCTTCCTAATTTGGTATCGCTTAACCATTGTTGCCCCCACTCGATGAGGAACTATCACTGCTGTCGCTAGTATTAATGCTGCCATTTGGTGTTAAGTAGACACGCTCAAGCTCACCGTAATCTTTAAGGGTCAATTTAAGCCTTACTGCTTTTGGCAGCGCGCGATCGGTCTGCCACTCCTTTAGCCATGAACTTCCGTTGTAGAACTCTAAGCTAAAGGCTTCAATACCGTCGAGTAACGGAGTTACCACGCCTTCTTGCCCGGTTGGGGTATCAGGGTAGCGCCACCATACACGCTCAAGTGTCTCTTCTTTAATTCGGTAACCCACCTTGGTCACTTCCCCTCGCGGGAATTGTTGTTGTGGGTTGTGCCACCCTAAGCGGGTAAACATCACACCGACAGTATCTGAATCGAGCAGGTACTCCTGCATTAAGATCAGCTTAGATGATGCTTCTTCACCGTTAGTGCGAAACTGACGTTGCGCCATTTGGCGAAAATCATTATCTAAAATGACCAAGCTACGCTGCAGTGCATTCAATCGAGCACTACGTTCTATAGAGACGTCATTACTGCGTTGGATCTGGTTCACCACCTGATACGCCGCCACACTCAAAGTAGCGAATATCGCAATCGAGACCAGCACCTCAATTAGCGTGAAGCCTTTTGTTTTACTACGAGTAGCACAGGCGCGTTTACTTTGAGACATAACTACGTACCGTCACTACAGGTGATGCGTTCTTGCTGGTTGCCACACTGACATCAAAGGCCTTCAAAAGATTATCACTGGTTGGCACAGGTGTTATGGTCCAGAACCAATCACGCTCTGCGAGCTTTTGGGTTCCCTGTGTCTTTTTCAGTTTCTCAGGGTGCAGCATTACCATCGCCATCTGGTTATCTACCACCATCGCTGCGAAGGTTTTCTCTTCCAAGTAACTCAGCGTATTAATATGCTGAGTTACCGCGCGAATAACACTGATCGCTGCAGTTGCAAAAATAGCCAATGCCACCAGCACCTCAAGCAGTGTCATGCCACGCTGAGACTTTGAGCTAAGATTACTCCTCTTCATCTTCTTCTCCCGGCTGGAGCAGACGAATAACCCCATTGTCTTGCACTCGGATACGCCAACCATCTTGCAGCGAATCACCCGTATTTGGATAGAATGAGAGGGTAAAAGGCGTTAACTCGGCACTCGACAAGATATAGATTTGAGGTGGTTTAGGTTTCTTCTTTTCTTCGAGGTCTGCAAACATGTCTTCATCAAACAGACTGCCCGGATTAAAGAGACGATCATCGTCTTGCCATGCACCACCACCGAGTTTCAATGAAAGAGACAACTCTTCAGGGAGCTCAGTCGTCGAAGGAATCTTTTCAAACTCAACTTCTTGCCAACCTTCAGAGTTCAAGCTCATCAGGACATAAGTGGATTTTTGCTCATCGACACGAATGCCAAAATCTAAGCCGCTGAGAATTGCTTCTTCATTAAGTAGCTGGACACGCTGATAAAAGCTGTGTGCGTATTGCTTGGCGACATCTTTGGCATTGGTAGGAATAGTAGCGATCACCGCCACTGCGGTCAGTGACAGTAATACGAGAACCAGCAGAATTTCTATTAGAGTAAACCCGCGCAAACGCGTTATGTTGCGGGATTGAACAGAGTTTCTCACGTTTCGTATTACCATCACGACATGCGTTCACAATAAGCGAGTGCTTATTGGAAGTCTTGCATGTTCCAGTTGCCGATATCTGCCGCTGCACCTTCACCGCCTTCTTGGCCGTCAGCACCTAGCGTGAAGATATCAATCGTACCGTTATCACCAGGGCTTACGTATTGGTATGCATTACCCCATGGGTCTTTTGGTAGACGCTTGATGTAGCCGCCATCACGGTAGTTACGCGGCTCTGGGCTGCTTGGTTTTGAAACCAGTGCGTCTAGGCCTTGATCGGTTGTTGGGTACACGCTGTTGTCTAGCTTGTACATATCAAGAGCATTCTCTAGAGCAACGATATCAGTGATCGCTTTCTGTTGATCCGCTTTCTCTTTGTTGCCTAGAAGGTTTGGCACAACGAAGCTCGCCAACACACCTAGGATAACCACAACCACCATTACCTCTAATAGGGTAAAGCCGGATTGCTTTTTGATTTTATTTTTCATTATTTTCTCCAAATGACAGCCGGAGAGTTTAGCAGATGCGCCTCTCTCCGAATCTAAAAACTAAAACTAGAATCTAAAACTAATAGATTAAACCAGCGAGGTTACCCGCTCATTAAATTATTCATTTCCAGCATTGGCATCAAAGTCGCCATGACGATAAACAGTACCAGGCCTGCCATCAGCGCAATCAAAGCTGGAGTAAAGATACCTAGGGCAATGTTGACCGTAGACTCAAAGCTCTGATCTTGGTTATCAGCCGCACGGGTCAACATCTGCTCTAACTGGCCACTCTGCTCACCACTGGCAATCATATGCAGCATCATTGGCGGGAACAGCTTGGTTTGATCGAGTGCTTTTCTAAGGCTCGCACCTTCACGTACATTGTCTGAAGCCTGCAGGACTTGCTGCTTTACATGGTGGTTCGACATAACATCCACCGCTACCTTCATCCCTTCGAGGATAGGTATCGCACTTGAAGTACAGATAGATAGAGTGCGCGCAAAGCGTGAGGTATTGATCCCTTTAGCAATCTTGCCAATCAGAGGGATGCTCAGAAGTTTTCTATCCCAGCTCAGACGAATCGACGGCTTCTTGAGTGCCGTTTTCACCAATACAACAAAGCCAATGATCAATAAAAATAGCTGAATACCCCAGTTCTGAATGAACTCACTCGAGGCCAACAGAAATTGTGTTGATTGAGGAAGCTCTTGACCCATCTGAATGATAGGTTCAACAATCTTAGGTACTACGGTCGCTAGCAAGAAAGAGACAATCGTCACCGCAAAGACCACCAGCACCACCGGATAGATCATCGCTTGCATCAGCTTAGAACGCATCTTTTGACGATTCTCAGCATAATCAGCCAAGCGCTCTAAAACTGCATCTAAGTGACCGGATTTTTCACCAGCTGCCACCATGGCACGAAACAGCTCATCGAAGATATGAGGATAGTCAGCAAGACTGTCAGCTAAGGTGTAGCCTTCTGTCACTTTAGAGCGAACGGCTAACAGCATGGTGCGAATACGAGGCTTTTCAGACTGCTCGGCTACTGCTTTCAAACACTCTTCAAGCGGCATACCAGACTGAACCAGAGTCGAAATCTGTCGCGTAATCAAAGCAAGATCGGGCGTACTGATACCGCGCTTAAAGCTACTCGAAGGCGCACTGCCTCCTTTGCTACTTTTTGCTTTGGCTTCAGCCATTTCAACAGGCATCAAACCCTGCTCTTTGAGACGCTGACGAGCTTGACGCGCGTTGTCTGCCTCTATCGAGCCTTTCTTAGTTTTGCCTTTCGCATCCAGTGCCTTGTATTCAAATGCCGCCATACTAGACTTCCTTGGTCACGCGCATCACTTCTTCTAGTGAAGTGATGCCCTGACGAACCTTGGCTAGGCCATCATCACGAATGCTTGGCGTGGTACTACGAATCGCTTTTTCGATCGCTTGCTCTCCGGCTTCGCTGTGAATCAATTCTTGCACTGACTCATCGACCATTAGCAACTCATGAATACCTGTTCGGCCGCGATAACCTTTGTGATTACACGCTTCACACCCTTTGGCATGGTAAAGCGTTAGGCTGTCTTTCTTTTTCAAATCAAACAGCTTTTTGGTCTCTTTATCCGCTTCATATGGTTCTTTACAGTCGTTACACAGAGTACGAACCAGTCGTTGTGCCAAAACGCCTAGCAACGAGGAAGAGATAAGGAAGGGTTCGATACCCATGTCACGCAGACGAGTAATCGCACCAACGGCGGTATTGGTGTGGAGGGTCGACATTACCAAGTGACCCGTCAAAGATGCTTGAACCGCAATCTCTGCCGTTTCCAAGTCACGGATCTCACCAATCATTACTACGTCTGGGTCTTGACGAAGAATCGCCCTCAGACCACGAGCAAAGGTCATATCAACCTTAGGGTTTACCTGAGTTTGACCAATACCATCGATATCAAATTCGATCGGATCTTCTACGGTCAGGATATTACGCTCGTTGCTGTTAAGCTCTTGCAAGCCCGCATACAAGGTCGTCGATTTACCAGAACCTGTCGGACCGGTTACCAAGATAATGCCGTGCGGACGCTGAATAAGTTTGCGGAAGTTCTCGTGGTTTTGCGCTGTCATGCCTAAGCTATGCAGATCAAGACGTGTGGCATTCTTATCAAGTAGACGCATTACCACACGCTCACCGTGTGACGATGGCATCGTCGATACACGTACATCCACAGCACGGCCACCGATACGCAGTGAAATACGGCCATCTTGTGGCACACGCTTTTCTGCGATATCAAGCTTAGCCATAACCTTCACACGCGATACCAGCAGAGGTGCTAGTTTTCGGCTCGGCGCTAATACATCACGCAACACACCATCAATACGGAAACGGATAGAGAGTGATTTCTCAAAGGTTTCGATATGGATATCCGAGGCGCCCTCTTTGATTGCTTCACCCAACATCGCGTTAATTAACTTGATGATTGGCGCATCGTCTTCTGATTCCAACAAGTCTTCATCTTGCGGCAGCTCTTCGGCTAGCGAGAAGAAGTCGTCGTTATCAGCGCCGATGTCTTCCATCAATTGACGCGCTTCCGATGAGTCACGTTGATAAGCTTCAGTCAGCTTTTTCTCAAACTCATCAGAGACAATAGCTTGTGGAGTAAAGCCACTTTTCATCACGCGGCTCACCTCTAAGATCGCCGCGGCTTTAAGAGGTTCTACATAGTAAAGAACTGGCGGGCGCTCTGGGTGTTGATACTCGAGCACCATCTTGTAGCGGTTTGCAAAGCTGAATGGCAAACGCTGAAAGCTGCGAACAGGCTCAACCATCTCTGCCATTATTGCTCTTCCATTTGATCGATGAACGCTTGAATTTCTGCAGGGTGGTTAAAGCTCTCACCAAACTTAGGCAGTACTGGAATATTGTCGTCATCCAGTAGCTTCAAGCCCTGTTCCGCTTTAAACAGTTGTTCTGCACGAATGAAGTTGTATTTACGCTGAGTAATACCATCCGCTGTCATACCATCACGAATAATGGTCGGCTTGATGAATACCATCAGATTACGCTTATCAACCTGAGTGCTGGTTGATTTAAATAGGTGGCCAAGCACTGGAATATCACCCAGTAGCGGTACTTTAGATTCGCTCTCTAGTGCACGCTCATCAATCAAACCGCCCAATACAAGCATTTGGCCGTCTTGGACAATCACAGAAGTGTTCAGCTGACGTTTAGCAAAACGTACATCAACAGCACCGTTTGCGCCTAATACGTTAGACACTTCTTGCTCAATGTTTAGTTGAACAGAGTCGCCTTCGTTGATTTGAGGAACCACTTTTAACTTGATACCAACTTCTTTACGATCAACGGTTTGGAATGGATTGTCGTTACTTGAGCCCGCGGTAGAACCCGTCAGTACCGGAACTTCTTCACCAACAATGAAAGAGGCTTCGCCATTATCCATGACGGTAATGCTTGGAGAAGATAGGATGTTCGAGTTCGAATCGGTTGCAACCGCACTGATTAGTGCCGTCCAGTCGCCCATTACAACACTTACCGCAGCACCGTTAACGCCTGCTAATGCTGAAGCTAGAGTCGAGTAATCACCCTCTTCTGTGGTGGTCTCGTTTCGAACAAAATCGCCTTGGTCGTCATAAACAGCGGTAGTTTTCGTGGTGTCCTTAGCTTCTTCTAAGCCAACCATGACCTGACCAATAGATGCCCCAGTATTGCCATATTGGATCATCGCACCAGTATCGAGGTTACCCCATTGTACGCCAAGGTTAACGCCATCACCTTCACCCATCTCAACGATCAGTGCTTCAATCAGAACTTGAGCACGACGAATATCCAGCTGAGCAATCACATCTTGCAACGCATTCATGATGTCTGGCTGCGCGGTGATGACCAAGGAGTTGGTCTCTGCGTGCGCAGAAATCATTACTTGGTTACGATTGCTGCTGCGGTTCTTACTTGAGCTCTGTTTCTCTGATTGCAGGTTGTCTGACACGCCCTTAAGCACATCAACTAAGTCTTCCGCTTTCGCATACTTAAGGTAGATAACTTGGTTGTTGCCTTTGGTTGCCATCTCAACGTCGAGCTGTTCAATCAGCTTTCTTAAGCGACTACGAACCTTAGGGTCACCGGAAATCAGGATAGCATTAGTACGCTCGTCCGCTACCAACTTAGGCTGTAGGAATGCAGGCGTATTTTTCGCATCAGTAGTTTTGTTTAGCGCATCAACGATACGCACCATTTCGGCAGCAGAAGCGTTTTTCAGCTCTACTACTTCAATCTCTTTATCACCTGCTTGGTCAACACGCTTGATGATCTCGGCAAGACGGTTCACAACCGCAGCACGACCAGTGATTAGGATGATGTTGGCTGGGTCGTAGTGCACTACGTTACCCGCGCCCGCATTGTCATTTAGCTGACGTAACAGTGGTGAAAGCTCACGAACAGAAACATTGCGAACCGTCACAACACGAGTGACCACGCTATCGCCTTGAATGTTTTCACGATCGCCAACTACAGGAATCGCAGACGTCTTAGAATCTTTAGCTTTGATGATCTTTAGAACGCCCGATTCCATCTCAACCACGGCGTAGCCGTAAACTTCCAGAACATTGAGGAAGAAGCTGTAATACTGCTCTTCATTGAGTACGTCATAACTGCGTACATCAATCTTACCGCGCACCGATGGATCAACGATGATCGTTTTCTCTAGGTTACGGCCAACAATATTAATAAACTCTTGAATATCAGTGCCTTTAAAGCTGGCACTAAAATCATTAGCGATGGCTGCTGGTGTGCAGATTAAGCTTCCTGCTAGTAACCATGCACTTTTCTTAAACCAATGCTTCACGTACTACTCCTACACTCTCGCCTTTCGGTAAGCGAAATGTTCTAAAATTCGATAAAAATGTCATGCTGCTGCCCGTCTCTTTCAACCACTAAGTTAAGTTCGGTCAAATCAGAAATAGAGCGGAAAATACTGCCCATAGCAGCCGGATCGGTCAGGTCTTGTCCATTAAGCTGAGTCGCGATGTCTCCACTTTGGAGCCCAACAGATTTAAAAAGTTCGGGATCTTTTCCAGGACTGACGCGATAGCCAATCACATTGCCGTCGCGTTTTACTTGCGAAAGACGCACATATTGGAAGATTTGTTGCGGGTCTTTGGTGATCTTCGCTTTAATCTCTTCAAGCTTCTCTTCGGCTGATCTTGGGTTATTACCACGTACCGATGCAGAAGCACGAGGCTTCGCTGGCGCAGAAACCGATAAACGTTTGTATTCGAGGCCTTCTAGCATCAAGGTCTCGTCACGGCCAGAGTTATCAATAATGACGCGATCAATCAGTACCGCTTTAAGTTTGGCGCGTGTCCCTTCGATCTCTTCATTAATACCATAAGTCGCTTGTTTCCCACGGTTGGCAATCACCGCTAGGCTGCGCTGTGCATCAGAACTAGCAACAGCACCCACTAATACAAGATTAAGTCGTGTCTTAGGGGCGTCTTGGATAACTGGCTGCTCAACCACTTTTGGCGTTTCAGCATTATACTCACCAAAAAGATTACTCTTCTGGAGAGAGGAAATATCGAGCGTAGATTGCGGTCGAGAAGATGACGAGGCTTGCGCTTTCCATGGCGTAACAGACTGCTCTGCAGGTTCAATCAACCAAGCCAACTGACCCAGTATCCATGCAGAAATGGCAATCAATACACAGCAAGTTATCAGGCTCAGCTTTTGCTGAAATACAAATCCATTCTCTATTAATCGGCTCAACAAGGGAGAATTTCCCATGCGATTTTTGAGCTCCAATAACTTCACTTGCCTAAACCCTTTTGTGAAGATGAGAGCGCTAAATCATTAAGCTCTCAGCTTTTTTGTACATAAATGCTACGCCAACTACTCATTTGACATAGGATCCAAAACTATATCATAGCCGACGCATAAAAAATCATAACGTGAGCTATTTTGCAGTATGCCTTGAAAAAAAACACATTTGCCACCACTTTAGCTTCTACCAAATGTGATAAGCATCATCTATGACAAGTTGCGAACTGATTTTACTCAGTTAAACCACATTCATTTTTTCACTTTAAGGGCACAGCGCCATATGAAAACCGCTAATGAAGCTGTCAGACTAGATAAATGGTTGTGGGCAGCACGCTTTTACAAAACTCGTTCTATTGCTCGCAATATGGTCGATGGTGGTAAAGTCCACTATAATGGTCAACGCAGCAAACCAAGCAAAATCGTAGAACTTGGGGCAGTGATTTCACTGCGTCAAGGCAATGAAGAAAAGACGGTCACGATCGATAAAATTTCCGATCAGCGCCGTGGAGCTCCAGAAGCTCAAACCCTTTATACCGAAACGAAAGAAAGCTTGGCAAAGCGTGAAGCACACGCCCAACAGCGTAAATTACATGCACATAACCCAAGCCCTGAACGTCGTCCTGACAAAAAGCAACGTCGTGACATCATCAAGTTCAAGCATCAATAAGCTAGAAGGAACCGCCAAATGGCAAACAATGTTTTAAATCGCTACCTATTTGAAGACCTATCGGTACGTGGTGAATTGGTACAACTGGACGAAGCGTACCAACAAATTATTTCTAGCAAGGAATACCCAGCGGCTATTCAAAAGCTTCTTGGTGAGCTATTAGTTTCAACGACTCTTCTTACTGCGACTCTAAAGTTTGAAGGCTCTATCACTATACAACTACAAGGTGATGGCCCTGTATCTCTAGCAGTAATCAATGGTGATCACGACCAGAAGATCCGTGGTGTAGCGCGATTCGAAGGCGATATCGCTGATGATGCTGGCCTGCATGACCTAATGGGTAAAGGCTACCTAGTGATCACTATCGATCCTAAAAAAGGTGAGCGTTACCAAGGTATCGTAGCACTAGAAGGCGACACGCTAGCAGACGTTCTGGAAGGCTACTTCGCAAACTCTGAGCAGCTTAAAACACGCCTATGGCTACGTACGGGTGAGCACGAAGGCAAACCACATGCAGCAGGTATGCTTCTACAAGTAATGCCAGACGGTACAGGTACGCCAGATGACTTTGAACATCTAGAACAGCTAACCGCAACGGTAAAAAATGAAGAGCTGTTCTCTCTAGAGGCGAACGAGCTTCTATACCGTCTATACAACCAAGAGAAGGTTCAGCTGTTTACGCCTCAACCGGTTGAGTTCTTCTGTGGTTGTTCACGTGAACGCAGTGGCGCAGCTATCATTACTGTGGCTCAAGAAGAGATTTACAGCATCATCAGCACTGAAGGTAGCGTTGCTCTTCACTGTGATTACTGTGGCACAAGCTACGCTTTCGACAAGAACGATGTTGATGCTCTGTTCGCAGAAGCGGCAGATAAAGGCAACAATACGGTTCATTAATTTACGCCGTTCTAAAAACACGTAATTTAAACCAAAAAGGTCAGCGCAAAGCTGGCCTTTTTTGTGATCAAATTAGCGCAAATCTCGTAACATCTCGTAATAAAATCACTGCTTAATTTTAATCAATTAATAATGTTCAAGCCCCTAGCGCAAAGGTTTGCGTACAGGATAGACTAGTTAGGCCAATATGTGACGAGACACTTAAAACCCCATGGAAAATATGGATAATTTTTGAACTATATCCCTGTTTCCCCCATGTCTCGTTGCTAGCATGGTGAGCAGATAACAACAAAAAATTAATACAAAATCCCTACAAAATATCCTACAAGGAGCACCTATGACCGTTATGGAACATACAAAGGCTGCACAAATTGAACTTACTAAACACGGACTTACTGGCGTAACTGAAGTACTGCGTAACCCAAGTTATGAGCAGCTGTTCGTGGAAGAAACTCTTCCAGGCTTAGAAGGCTACGAAAAAGGCGTAGTTACCGAGCTGGGTTCTGTTGCTGTTGACACTGGTATCTTTACTGGCCGCTCACCAAAAGATAAGTACATTGTTAAAGACGATACGACTCGCGACACTATGTGGTGGTCGGATCAAGGTAAGAATGATAACAAACCGATTACAACTGAAGTGTGGAACGACCTTAAAGAACTCGTGACTACACAGCTATCTGGCAAACGCCTATTTGTAATTGACGGTTACTGTGGTGCTAACCCTGATACGCGCCTGAGCGTACGTATTATCACTGAAGTAGCGTGGCAAGCGCACTTCGTTAAGAACATGTTTATCCGCCCTACTGAAGAAGAGCTGGCAACATTTGAACCAGACTTCGTTGTAATGAACGGCGCGAAAACAACTAACCCGAAATGGCAAGAACACGGCCTAAACTCTGAAAACTTTGTGGCGTTCAACCTGACTGAGCGTGTACAAATCATAGGTGGTACTTGGTACGGCGGTGAGATGAAGAAAGGCATGTTCGCAATGATGAACTACCTACTTCCACTGCAAGGCATCGCATCTATGCACTGTAGCGCGAACGTCGGCGAGAAAGGCGACGTAGCGGTATTCTTCGGTCTATCAGGTACAGGTAAAACAACGCTATCTACAGACCCTAAACGTCAACTTATCGGTGACGATGAGCACGGTTGGGATGACGACGGTATCTTCAACTTCGAAGGTGGCTGTTACGCGAAGACTATTCGCCTATCGAAAGAAGCAGAACCAGAGATCTACAACGCAATCCGTCGTGATGCACTGCTAGAAAACGTAACGGTACGTGGTGATGGCTCTATCGACTTTGATGACGGCTCTAAAACAGAAAACACACGTGTTTCTTACCCGATCCATCACATCGATAACATCGTTAAGCCAGTTTCAAAAGCGGGCCACGCGAAGAAGGTTATCTTCCTGACTGCGGATGCATTTGGCGTTCTACCACCAGTTTCTAAGCTGACTCCAGAGCAAACCAAGTACCACTTCCTATCTGGTTTCACAGCGAAACTAGCAGGTACTGAGCGTGGTATCACTGAGCCAACTCCAACGTTCTCTGCAGCGTTTGGCGCAGCGTTCCTAACTCTACACCCAACTCAATACGCAGAAGTACTAGTGAAGCGTATGGAAGCTGCTGGTGCAGAAGCGTACCTAGTGAACACAGGCTGGAACGGCAGTGGTAAGCGTATCTCTATCCAAGATACTCGCGGTATCATCGACGCAATCCTAGATGGCTCAATCGACGATGCGGAAACTAAGGTTATCCCTATGTTTAACCTAGAAGTACCACTAGCACTGCACGATGTTGACCCAACAATCCTAGATCCACGTGATACTTACACGGATCCACTACAGTGGGAAAGCAAAGCGAAAGACCTTGCGGAACGCTTTATCAACAACTTTGATAAGTACACCGACAACGATGAAGGTAAGGCGCTTGTTTCTGCAGGCCCACAACTGGACTAATTGTTCACTCTGCTCTGAGGGCAAAGCGATAAGGCTAACACCCTCTTAAAAACGATATTTTTGTAGCAAGCCCCTCTTTTGAGGGGCTTTTTTGTTGCCGCAGCGCGTATTTTGTTCCACTCTATTTTGAGCAACGAAGAAATGGAAGGTGCGCTAGGAATGAAAAGAGTCATCATGGTGGTTGGGATTGTATTGTCTGTCCTCATCGCAGCTGTCGCAACGCTGTTGCTTGGCTTGCAGACCCAGTACCGCACTGATATCGCTAATTTCCTACTCAAGCACTCGATATCTCACCCGATCACAGTCGAAGACGTCGATTATCAGGCGCCTTACGAACTGACGCTGCAAGGCATTACTGCCGACTCAATCGATGGTGAGCCCGAACCGCTCTATATCGATAAACTTCAACTTTGGCTCAATCCCAATAGTTTTTTCACGGCGCAGCTAGAGCTCGACTCACTGCTCATCAGTGGCGTTCAGTGGCAATCCAAAGAGTTGGACTTATTAAAGACGCAGCTCACTCAGCCACAAGTTAAGCTTCATCAACTCGCAATCAACAATCTCGACTTTTCAACACCAGAATTCAGTGCTCGCGACCTTGATATTCAAATCGCGAACCCAGATTGGGCGCACTCCCAGCAGTTATTACCCAACGGAAAAATTCAGCTCAAGGCGGGACAGATCTTTTGGCAAAACGAGGCCCTAGATAACTTCCTTATCGACCTCGACCTAAAAACGCATGACAGCACTCTCTATGGTGCATCGTTCGACTGGCGTGGCGCTAAAATCTCAGGGCAGGCAGAGCAATACCCAAGCGGATGGTCTCTGATTAACGTCACCATCGATAGTCTGCATCTTAATCAAAAGCAAACTCAACAGTTGCTGAAATCAGAATGGCAGATTCCAAACTTCAACATCAGCCATATCAATAGCCTAGATATCCTGAAAAGTGACGTCGCTTGGCAAGGCGGTCATCTCGCCGCCTTCAGTGCATCATTTGAAAACATCAAATTGCCTTTTGAGATATGGCAGCAACAACAGGGTTACTTCTCACTGCAAGCTGAGAGTCTTTCTCTACAAGACGAACAGTGGATTGAACCCAACCTAAAACTGACTCTACAAGACGATCAGATCGAGATTAATGACTTTTACAGCCAATGGCAGCAAGGCAGTGTCCAACTCAATGGTCAAATAGGACCTCGCTCCATCAAGCTCCAAGAGTTGGATGTCCGCGGCGTAAAGTGGGTGACAGAACCAGCGGAAGAGAGAGCGCCGCTTGAAGTATTGCAACCTTGGCTAAAAGAAGTTGATTCCCTCTCGATCTCGCAGCTCAATGTCGAGAGAAGCCAACGCATTCAGTTGGCTAACCAGCCATATTGGCAGGTCTCTGGATTACACATAGAGGGTCAAGGGCTGACCTTGATAGAACAAGGCAAATGGGGACTGTGGGAAGGTGAGTTAAACGCTAGTGCCAATGATGCGAGCTATCAGAGCATTTTGTCTGCCCAGCCCGTGGTTGAAATGAGCAGCCATCAAGGCCAATGGCAGCTTAAGCGACTGTTTGCTCCACTGAAACAAGGTTACATTGAGGCTCAAGCCACAGTCGATTTCAATCAGGTCAGTCAGCCATGGCAAGCAACCATCAGTGCCGATGGTGTTCCATTGTCGCCCTTCATTCCTTACTTGGCGTTACCTTTTGATGCCTCTGGTATCGGCGAGTTTGAGCTGCAAGCATCTGGTTTAGCAGGCGATGACCTTATGCTCAGACATTCCGCCACAGCGAGCCTTGAGGGCAGTATTCGCAATGGCGTGATTAACTTCGCTTCTAACGACACCAAAGCTAATGAGACCCTAGAAAATGAAGCCGTGCAACCCAAGATAGTGGACTTCGAGATCGCAGATATCAAAGCCGACTTAAACCGCGGCCACCTATCATTAACGCCGTTGCACATTATTGGTGCAACACGACAAGGCGACCAACCACAGCCCGTAACACTGACTGGTGAAGTCGCTGGAGAGCTCGATCTCGTGACACCACAGACGCACAGTTTAACGCTTACGCTGTCGAGTGAATGCTACGAAGTTTCTGGTTTAATCACCCAAGCGCAGCTCGTGAACAAAGAGAGCTGCCAATAAAAAACGCCACTCAAAAGAGTGGCGTTGTTTAAGAGATTAAAATGCATTATTCCGAGACGTTTTGCGTGGAACTAAGAACCTTTTTATAGTCTGGGATCAGCATGTAGGTTCCAGTGAACTCAACCGCCGCCACATCACCACTGTGAATCGTCACATGGATGATGATTCGCGCCTTGCGCCCGGATGCGAGTCGGTCTAAATCGCCACTGATTCCATCTAGAGAGGTTGAAGCCACTGGGTTCTGCTCAACTGGATGACGATAGCGAATGTTGCTGTCAGCCAGCACGATATCACCTGTCAGGCCACGCTCTTTCATCAGCAACCACGTCATACCCCACCCCGTCAGTGTCGCCAGAGTAAACGCTGAGCCCGCAAACATGGTGTTATGAGGATTGAGGTTAGGGTTAAGCTGAGCGCTACACTCAAACTGGTAACCTGTGTATTGGTTTATCTTGATGCCCATCTTGTCACTGATAGGAATCTGGTGTTCCCAACGCTGCTGTAGCTCATTACACCATTCAGGTTTACGCAATACGTCTGCCATTGGGTCGAGATGTTTTACCATCTGCTGGTGACGCACCGGACCACGTTGATCGTTAATCTCACCACGACGCTCAAAGCTGTTTTTCTCATAGAATGAGATCGCATCTTCACGCGCATTACACACCAAACGTTTCGCGCCCTCTTGGCGAGCCAGAGATTCCAGTGCAACCAGGATAAGAGAACCCATACCCTTGCTACGGCGTGAGTTCTTCACCGCCATATAGCGGATCTGACCTTCGAGATCTGGAGTGATGTAGAGACGACCAATTGCCATCGGTCGACCACGACCATCAACAATCATTCGGTGATGACTCATACCATCATATTCATCACGCTCCGAACCAACTGGCATGCGCCAAGGCTCGCGCAGCATCTGCCAGCGAAAGTGATAATACTTATTGAGTTGATTCTCCGTGGTCGGAGTAATGAGTTTAAACATGCTTATTCCTTTAAGCTTAAACCTGTAGCCAGAATGTCACAGGGCCATCATTGACCAGAGAAACCTTCATATCTGCAGCAAATCGGCCACGTTCCGTTGGCAGTACAGCAGCGCATTGATCCGCGAAGTATTCATAAAGACGCTCAGCATCGGCAGGGTGTGCACCGCGAGAGAATCCAGCACGCGTGCCTTTTTTGGTGTCTGCCGGTAGCGTGAACTGAGAAACAACCAAGACCTTGCCATCAACCTGCTTCACGTTAAGGTTCATTTTATCCTCTTCATCCCCGAAGACGCGATAAGTCGTCACCCTTTCCATTAAACGTTTCGCTTTAGCTTCGTCGTCGTCTCTCTCTACACCTAGCAACACCAATAAGCCTTTATCGATTTCGCCAACTACCTCACCATCTACACGAACGGCAGCTTCACTTACTCTTTGAATCAGTGCTATCACTGTGATTTCCTTGTTCTGGAACTTCTTGATTATCGGTAGAGTGTACCATTTCTTTCGCCTCACTCCACTGTTCACGCTCACCAAGTGCCGCAGTGACCTCGGCACCCACCAGAACGATCAACCAGCACAAGTAAACCCAGACAAACAGAATCGGAATCGCAGCCAGTGCACCATAGATTAATTGATAAGAGGGAAACTGGGTGATGTAAGCCGCGAAGCCTTTTTTACTCAGTTCAAACAGAAGTGCTGCCACCAGCGACCCCGCCGCCGCATGTGAGAAGTTGACCTTTTTATTTGGGACCAGCAAGTACAAGCCAAAGAAAGTGAAGAAAGAGAGGATTAATGGCAGCTTGCGAATCACAAAGTTATAAAGCCCAGATACGGTCTCGTTTTGCAGCAGGGTAAGCGAAGTCACGTAAGACGTCGCAGCAATACTTGCACCCACTAAGATTGGCCCCAGAGTTAACACCATCCAATACATAGAGAACGAATGCACTGGACGACGCTTTGCTTTCACTCGCCAAATATAATTCAGGTTCTTATCGATGTTCGAGATCAGCATCATCGCTGCAATAAACAAGAATCCACTACCAACAGCCGTCATCTTGCCGGTATTCGCCACGAACTCCTGCAAAGCGTTATGAACTGCATCTCCAGAGGCAGGGACAAAGTTATTGATGATGAATTTCTGAATCACAACCCCAACATCTGCAAACACAGAGAAGGAAGAGAGTATCGACAGCAATACCGCCAACATAGGCACTATTGATAGCAAAGTGATGTAAGCCAAATAGCCCGCATTCACGTTCACTCTATCGTGTTTCATTCGCGCCATCAGGTAGTGCGAGAACGCGAGTCCGAGTTCGGTTGTCTTTTGGATCTTCAACTTGTAACTCCCATGTAACTCGTTCATAGTCCTAATAATGTTGATTATTTGTATATAGGAACCAAGGATGCCTTATTTTCTCGCCTTAGTGCTATCTATTTTTACCCTAACGGGATGTCAGTCGGCGTATTACTCCGCTATGGAGCAAGTGGGCTACCACAAGCGTGACATTATGGTCGACCGTGTCGAAGACGCCAAAGAGTCGCAGCAAGATGCTCAAGAAGAGTTCACCAGTGCTCTAGAAGCGCTTAGCAGCCTAACCAACTTCAACGGCGGTGACCTTGAAGATATGTACAACAAGATCAACGACAAATACCAAGACAGCGAAAAGGCAGCACAGAATGTCAGTGACCGCATCTCTGCAATCGAAGATGTCTCGGATGCCCTATTCGCCGAGTGGCAAGATGAACTCGACCTCTACACCAGCGCTTCGCTGCGCCGTTCAAGTGAGCAAAAGCTGCGAGAAACCAAGTCCTCTTATCAAACCATGCTGTCTGCGATGAAACGTGCTGAAAAGAAAATGGACCCAGTGCTCAATACGCTGCGCGACAATACGCTCTACCTTAAGCATAACCTAAATGCGAGTGCGGTCGGCTCGTTGCAAGGTGAGTTCATGAGCCTAGAGAAAGATATCGCCTTTGCAATCAAACAGATGAATGAAGCGATTGCCGAGTCAGATAAGTTTCTTGCTCAGCTAAACCAGAAGTAAATAGCACAACTTAATGCAACCTATCATCATTAGTGGTGGCCCCGGTGCGGGGAAAACGACCTTGGTTAACGCACTCGCACAACGCCACTATGCTACCTTTGCCGAGGCGTCTCGCCAGCTGATTGAACAGCAGAGCCTAATTGAGGGTGGTATATTGCCTTGGGTCGACCTGCCCGGCTTTGCTGCACTCTGTTTAGAAGTAATGAGTCAACAGAAGGCGCAGGCTAGCCAGCACTCAATCGCTTTTCTCGACCGCGCCGTGCCTGATATCTGTGGCTATCTATCTCAAGCAGAGCTAGAGATTGATGAGAAGTACCTAAAGGCGAGTCAGGGTTACCACCCTCAAGTGTTTGTGTGTCGCCCAGAAGCGAGCATTTACGTGCAAGATGAGGTACGCCCTTATCCGTTTGAGGGTGCTTTAGAGATTCACGATAGTTTGGTGGCGATATACCAGAACCTGGGTTATGAGGTGATTGAAGTGCCGTTTATGTCAGTTGAAGAGCGTGTTCATTTCATTGAAAGTCATCTAGGAATCAAAAACTAGATTCCAGATATTTCGTTCCTCAATTCTGGAATGACGATCCGATGAATTGAAATGGTACGCGCTCTTCGCATCCCGCATCCCGTTTACTCGAATCTAAACAGACCACCGTCATTCCCTACAGCGAAGCACGAGCATGATAGGGAATCTCTTCAATACCGTAGAAGAAAGATTCCAGACACCTCGTCCCTCGGTTCTGGAATGACGACTCAATAAACTGAAATGGTACGCGCTCTTCGTATCTCGCATCCCGCTTACTCGCATCTACTCTCATACAAAACAAAAGCCCCGAGCAGCATCGCTACTCGGGGCTTTTTAAACTCAATCAGTTAAATCTGATTATTTCGCTGCACGTGAAGCACGCTTACGATCCGATTCCGTTAGGAACTTCTTACGGATACGGATGCTTTCAGGTGTTACTTCTACTAGCTCGTCGTCATCGATGAATTCTAGAGCTTGCTCAAGAGTCATGATGATTGGCGGAGTAAGAACCTGTGCGTCATCAGTACCAGATGCACGAACGTTGGTTAGCTGCTTACCTTTCAGTACGTTAACTGTTAGGTCGTTGTCACGGCTGTGGATACCAACAACCATGCCTTCGTATACTTCAACACCGTGACCGATGAACATGCGACCACGCTCTTGTAGGTTGAATAGTGCGTTAGTTAGCGCTTTACCCATACCGTTAGAGATTAGTACACCGTTAACACGCTGGCCGATTTCGCCGCCTTTGTGTGGACCGTAGTGATCGAATGTATGGTAAAGAAGACCAGAACCTGAAGTTAGAGTCATGAACTCAGTTTGGAAACCGATTAGGCCACGAGATGGCATAACGAAGTCCATACGTACACGACCTTTACCGTCTGGAGACATATCAGTCAGCTCACCTTTACGTAGGCCGATGTTCTCCATGATGCCGCCTTGGTGCTCTTCCATAACGTCGATAGTTACAGTTTCGAACGGTTCCATTAGTTGACCATCTTCTTCTTTGATGATTACTTCTGGACGAGATACTGCTAGCTCGAAGCCTTCACGACGCATGTTTTCGATCAGGATAGATAGGTGAAGTTCACCACGACCTGATACGCGGAATTTGTCTGGATCGTCTGTTTGTTCAACACGTAGTGCAACGTTGTGTACCAGTTCTTTCTCTAGACGCTCAAGGATGTTACGTGAAGTTACGAACTTACCTTCTTTACCAGCGAATGGAGACGTGTTTACTTGGAACGTCATTGTTACTGTTGGCTCATCTACAGACAGTGCTGGAAGCGCTTCTACTGCGTTTTGTGCACAGATAGTGTCAGAGATTTTTAGCTCACCAAGACCAGTGATCGCGATGATGTCACCTGCGTTCGCTTGTTCAACTTCGTGACGCTCAAGACCAAGGTAGCCCATTACTGTGCCAACTTTGCCGTTACGAGTTTTACCGTCTGCGCTTACGATAGTTACTTGCTGGTTTGGTTTAACAGAACCACGAGTTACACGAGCAACACCGATAACACCAACGTAAGAGCTGTAATCTAGTTGAGAAACTTGCATCTGTAGTGGACCGTCTAGGTCAACTTGTGGTGCTGCTACTTCTTCAACGATAGTTTGGAATAGCGGTTCCATGTCTTCGCCAGTTTCGCCTTCTTCTAGAGAAGCCCAACCGTTAAGTGCTGAAGCGTAAACTACTTTGAAGTCTAGCTGTTCGTCAGAAGCACCTAGGTTGTCGAATAGGTCGAATACTTGATCCATAACCCAATCAGGACGCGCGCCTGGGCGGTCGATCTTGTTGATTACAACGATTGGTTTAAGGCCGTGTGCGAATGCTTTTTGCGTTACGAAACGAGTTTGAGGCATTGGGCCATCTACTGCGTCAACGATCAGTAGCACAGAGTCAACCATAGACATGATACGCTCTACTTCACCACCGAAGTCCGCGTGTCCCGGAGTATCTACGATGTTGATGCGGTGATCGTTCCAGTCGATTGCTGTGTTCTTAGCAAGGATGGTAATGCCACGCTCTTTCTCGATGTCATTCGAGTCCATTACGCGCTCTTCAGTCTCACCACGAGATTCTAGTGTGCCTGATTGTTGTAGCAGTTTATCAACCAGCGTTGTTTTACCGTGGTCAACGTGCGCGATAATCGCGATATTTCTTAACTTATCAATCTGTGGAGTAGACATGGATTCTCGATTCACTCATAAAAGTAGCCGCACATAACCTCTACAATCAGGGTAAGTGCCACTAGCTTGATTAAAAAAACGGTCAATAATATACCAGATTCTAGCAAAAACCCCAGAAATATGTGATCTGAACCAAAGCCTTTTTCCACAGGCGTTTATTCCCGATAAATAACCGGCCATCAGGCGCCCTCAATTCGAAATGGCTCTGCCTTCCATTTACCTCGGCCAAGCTGGTGAAATCTCTTCGTAAAATGAAAAAGTGGATTGACAACCCATGCAAATCGTTGCTGAATGGTACTCGTTTGTGACTCATTATGGTGCACAACAAAACAATTGCACCACAATCGTGCATCGCATGATCATTTTGGTGCAAAGAAACGCACCAAGAAAAACACAAACAAACTAAACCCTTGAAATTAATGGATTAATTTTTTTGGCACGCTTTTAGCTTTAGTTAAAACAGCATCGATTAATGCACCGAAAGACATTAATCAATGCTAGTTTCGACCGAATCGAGCACAAACCAAATTAATAACACTGGAGGTTATCCAAGATGTCAGTAGAAAACGTACTATCGCTGATCCAAGAGAACGAAGTTAAATTTGTAGACCTACGCTTTACAGATACTAAAGGTAAAGAGCAACATATCTCTCTACCTGCTCACCAAGTTGACGCAGACTTCTTTGAAGAAGGTAAGATGTTTGACGGCTCTTCTGTAGCTGGTTGGAAAGGCATCAACGAATCTGACATGGTAATGATGCCAGACGCATCATCTGCTGTTCTTGACCCATTCACGGAAGATGCAACGCTAAACATCCGTTGTGACATCCTTGAGCCTGCAACAATGCAAGGCTACGACCGTGACCCACGCTCTATCGCAAAACGTTCTGAAGAGTACATGCGCTCTACAGGTATCGCAGACACAGTTCTAATCGGTCCTGAGCCAGAGTTCTTCCTATTCGACGACGTTAAATTTGCAACTGACATGTCTGGTTCTTTCTTCAAGATCGACGACATCGAAGCTGCATGGAACACAGGTTCTGACGTAGAAGGTGGTAACAAAGGTCACCGTCCAGGCGTTAAAGGCGGTTACTTCCCAGTAGCTCCAGTTGATTCATCTCAAGACATCCGTTCTGCAATGTGTCTAGTAATGGAAGAGATGGGCCTAGTTGTTGAAGCGCACCACCACGAAGTAGCAACTGCGGGTCAAAACGAAATCGCAACTCGCTTCAACACGCTAACAACGAAAGCTGACGAAACTCAAATCTACAAGTACGTTGTACACAACGTTGCTCACGCATTTGGTAAAACAGCGACATTCATGCCTAAGCCACTTGTAGGTGATAACGGTTCTGGTATGCACGTTCACCAATCTCTAGCAAAAGACGGTGTTAACCTATTTGCTGGTGACAAGTACGGCGGTCTATCTGAAACAGCACTTTACTACATCGGTGGTGTTATCAAGCACGCTCGCGCTATCAACGCATTCTCTAACCCAGCAACAAACTCGTACAAGCGTCTTGTACCAGGCTTCGAAGCACCAGTTATGCTTGCTTACTCTGCACGTAACCGTTCTGCTTCTATCCGTATCCCAGTGGTACCAAGCCCTAAAGCACGTCGTATCGAGCTACGTTTCGGTGACCCAGCAGCGAACCCATACCTATGCTACGCAGCAATGCTAATGGCTGGTCTTGACGGTATTAAGAACAAGATCCACCCAGGCGAAGCTATGGATAAGGATCTATACGACCTACCAGCTGAAGAAGCAGCAGAAATCCCAACAGTAGCGTACTCACTAAAAGAAGCTCTAGAGTGTCTAGATGCTGACCGTGAGTTCCTAACAGCTGGCGGCGTATTCTCTGATGACTTCATCGACTCTTACATCGACCTTAAGTCTCAAGATGTAGAGAAAGTGAACATGACAACTCACCCACTTGAGTTTGAACTGTACTACTCTGTTTAATCTCTGGTAGAGAAGCTTTCTTACTGAAACTCTGTAAGAATCGCTAACTAAATATTAGGCTCGCCTCGCAGGCGGGCCTTTTTTATATTCCTCCTCCCGTATTCGCTTCGTACCATTCCCTATCAAACCAGCTCATTCCGACTGCTACAACGCATGCATTCACAGCATCTGAAAAGGTCATCATCATGAAAGCGATATGGATATTAATTGGGGCAATACTCTCAGGTATGGTGAGTGCTCAAACGGTCTACACCTGGGAAGACGACAAGGGTGTGCTGCACTTTAGTGATACACCAGACAACAGCAAAGCCAAGGCACTGGACCTACCCGATGTTCAAGCTGTGGCTCCGGCCCCTAAATTTGATAGCGCCTCGCCAGTTGACCTTAAACCTACAGAGCCTTTGCCAACTGCCACTTCCACTCAGGAAGCATCTTCGTCAGATAAGCCTGATACTCCGCCTCCGCTCATGCTGACTTTAATCACTCCTCAGCATGACCAGACCTTGCGCAGCAATCGAGGTTTGATTGCGATTGAAATAGAGCTCAACCGAAAACTGGGTATTGGGGAGCAGCTTCAGTTAATGCTAGACGGGCGCCGTTATGGTGCACCACAAACCACATCAACATGGGCACTAAAAAACATCGATCGTGGTGCACATACCATTGCTATTCAAGCACATAGAAGCGGCAAGCTTATTGCATCTACTACTCCAGTCACTGTGTTTTTACACCGTGCAACGATCAAGTAGGCCAATGTGCACAAAACAAGCCCAGTTTGTCTGTTTTTCACCGGATACTGACCACTTTAAGGCAACAGATAGGAATTATCTTTAGCTTCTGGTTGAGATGCGCCATACTTGAACTTATCAACGCACCAATTTGGTGCAAGGAAATAATCTCAGTTCAAGGATGCAACAGTGAATCGATCAGCGCAAAGCGACAGCATAGAGACACATCAATTATCTAACGCCATACTCGACAATATGGTGACGGCCACCTTGATGCTCGATGAGCAGCTCTATGTGCGTTATGCCAATCCAGCTGCCGAGCAGCTGTTCTCACAGAGTGCCAAACGCATTGTTGATCACCCACTCAGTCAACTCATTCAGCACGCCTCTCTCGATCTCGCACTACTTACACAGCCTCTGCAGAGTGGTCAAAGCATCACTGACAGCGACGTAACCTTTGTAGTCGATAACCGCCCGCTAATGCTGGAAGTCACCGTCAGTCCAATGACTTGGCAGCGTGAGACTCTGCTGTTGGTAGAGATGCGCAAGATAGACCAGCAAAGACGCCTCAGCCAAGAACTCAACCAGCATGCCCAGCAACAGGCGGCCAAGCTTTTGGTGCGCGGTCTAGCTCACGAGATAAAGAATCCACTCGGTGGACTACGCGGCGCGGCGCAGCTTCTTGGTAAGATGCTGCCAGACCAATCCCTGAACGAATACACCCAAATTATTATCGAGCAGGCCGACCGTTTAAGAGCATTGGTCGACCGCCTACTTGGCCCGCAAAAGCCGGGTAAGAAAAGTGAAGAGAACCTCCACCAAATTCTGGAGAAGGTGCGTCAATTGGTGGAGTTAGAGTCAGGCTCTTCATTGGCTATTGAGCGTGATTATGATCCGAGCCTGCCAGACATCTTGATGGACTCAGCACAAGTCGAGCAAGCGATGCTTAACATTGTGAGCAATGCAGCGCAGATTTTGAGCTCACAAGAATCGGGCAAAATCACCATTCGCACCAGAACGGTGCATCAGGCGAACATTCATGGGCAGCGACACAAACTCGCAGCACGCATTGAGATTTGCGACAACGGGCCGGGCATCCCAGATGAACTCAAAGATACCCTATTTTATCCAATGGTCAGTGGACGAGAAGGCGGTACAGGCCTTGGATTATCAATCTCGCAGAACTTGATTGATCAACATAACGGCAAAATTGATGTAGAGAGCTGGCCGGGGAATACCACCTTCACCATTTATCTACCGATTTAATAGATTTATCGGCATCACCAGAGAGCTGCTTGGGTGGTGTTGGCAACAAGATATAACAGCATAAAAACAACAATGATCATCACAATAGAATTGGCTGCAAAGGAATGGAACTATGAGTAAAGGATATGTATGGGTCGTCGATGACGACAGCTCTATCCGCTGGGTCGTTGAGAAGACGCTCTCTTCGGCGGACATTAAATGTGAAACCTTCGCGGATGCAGAGAGCGTGCTCATGGCACTGGAGCGCGAAACCCCTGATGTCTTAGTCTCAGATATCCGCATGCCGGGTATCGACGGTATCGAGCTACTTAATCAAGTTCAGCAACGCTCACCGGATCTGCCAGTCATCATCATGACCGCGCACTCGGACCTCGACGCAGCAGTTAACGCTTATCAGAAAGGTGCTTTCGAGTATCTTCCTAAACCATTCGATATCGATGAAACCCTCACTCTGGTTGAACGTGCGATTGCCCACAGCCATGAGCAAAAACGCGAACAAGCCAATGAAGTTGTCGATACCGATGCACCAGAAATCATTGGTGAAGCACCAGCGATGCAGGAGGTGTTCCGTGCCATCGGTCGTCTGTCTCGCTCTTCAATCTCTGTGTTGATCAATGGTGAATCAGGAACAGGTAAAGAGCTGGTTGCCCACGCTCTGCATCGCCATAGTCCACGCGCGACTAAACCGTTTATCGCCCTCAACATGGCCGCGATTCCAAAAGACTTGATCGAGTCAGAGCTGTTTGGTCACGAAAAAGGCGCGTTTACCGGTGCCAATAGCGTGCGCCAAGGTCGTTTCGAACAGGCTAACGGCGGCACCCTGTTCTTGGATGAGATCGGTGATATGCCACTCGACATCCAAACGCGTCTATTGCGTGTGCTTTCAGATGGACAGTTCTACCGTGTTGGTGGCCATTCCGCGGTGAAGGTCGATGTTCGTATCGTTGCAGCAACCCACCAAGACTTAGAGCGTTTAGTGCACGAAGGCGACTTCCGTGAGGATCTGTTCCACCGTCTCAATGTCATTCGCATCCATATCCCTGCACTGCGCGAACGTAAGCAGGATATCGAAAAACTAACGCAACACTTCCTAAGCTCAGCTGCAGAAGAGCTTGGCGTTGAGGTGAAAGCGCTACACCCAGAGACCATCGCTAAACTCAACCAACTCAACTGGCCAGGTAACGTGCGCCAACTAGAGAATATCTGTCGCTGGCTAACAGTAATGGCGAGTGGTAGTGAAATACTGCCATCAGACCTTCCGCCAGAATTGCTCGAAGAGAAAACGGTGACCACCAGCGATAGCGGGGATAGTTGGCAGAATCTTCTAGCGAATTGGGCAAAATGTGCGCTGGATTCCGGAGAAAAAGAGCTGCTCTCTTATGCGCTTCCAGAGTTTGAACGTATACTACTTGAAGCGGCTTTGAACCATACTAATGGTCACAAACAAGATGCTGCGAAAGTGCTCGGTTGGGGACGAAATACCCTAACTAGGAAGCTAAAAGAGTTGTACTAGCTTAGATATGCTCAAAATTGCAGTTACTTTTTAATCAAAAAAGTGTCGCTTGACTGGGATGGAGTCGGTACAATTACAGTACAACATACAAAAGTTTTAGTCGTCGATGTCCATAAAAACCCAAATTACACTCAGAACCGCAGTGGTTTTGCCGTTCGTGATGATTTTTCTCTTCACCATCGGTGTAATGGTTTTTACTCAGAAGAGCAGTTATGAGGAAATGGTTCGTGATGTCAGTGCGCGTCAATTAACATCACTGACAGAGAATGTTCACAAGAGCCTAGCTGAATTCCTAGAAAAGCCCTTTCACGCAAACCTATCTCTAAGTCACAACATTGGATATCACCAACTCTACCACCCGGGTAACCTGCGTGAGGTTCAAGACTATATTCTGCAGAGCTTCTCTGGGCATTTCTCAACCATTGAACAATTGGATGTGATCGGCTTTGGTTCTGAAGACAGTAATTACGTTGGCTTTCGCAAAGAGGCCAATAACGGCTATACGCTGATGGTTCAAGATGACCGCACTCAGAATCAGTTGGTCATCTATCGTGGCGGAAAAATCAGTGACGACATTCGCTCTGTTATCTCGAATTACGACCCACGCGTTCGTCCTTGGTACACACCTGTTGCGCACAAAACCAAGCCTGCGTGGTCAACGATTTACACCAATGCTGATGAAAGACAGGAGATCACGCTCTCTGCACTTGCACCAATTTACGACCAAGGTGAGTTTAAAGCGGTCATCGTTAGCGACATTAAAATCGACACCTTCAATGCCTTTCTCAAGCAACTGAAAGACAAGACAAACGCCTCGGTTTACATCATGGACAAAGAGCAGCGTATGGTGGCGCACTCTGATGGTGGCAGCGTGGTCTCTTGGGGTAATACCCGTCACTCAGATCGTGGTGAAAGACTGCTGGCATCGGAAAGCCCGAACCCAATCATTCGCGAAAGTGCCTCCCACGTCGACCAATTCCACCTAACAGATGATCAGCAAGTACACCGTTTTAGTTTCGATCTCGACGGCGAACGCTTCTACAACCAGATCACCCCTTATTCTGATGAACACGGTATTACATGGTTCATTGGTATGTCGATTCCCAAAACCGACCTACTGGGTAAGCTGCCAGAGAATCAACGCAATAGTTGGCTTCTAGGCTTACTGCTGAGCTTTGTGGGCATCACTTTAGGACTACTGGCATTTAATCGCGTTACCCGACCAATCACCTCAACCGCGGATGCAGCCAAGCAACTCGCGAAAGGCGATTGGGAAAGTACTATGCCGCGACCGGGCAACATCTACGAAACCAGTATGTTGGTTGAGGCGTTCAATGAGATGACCAACAATCTCAAGTCCTCATTCAATGCGCTACAAACCCAGCTTACCTATGACTCACTAACTAAGCTGTATAGCCGTGAAGGTATAGTGGATGCTGCGAAAAAGCTCAACATCGCCAATACTGGCACCCTGTATCTAGTGGGTATTGACCGCTTCCGCGACATCAACGACAGCCTTGGACACTACAATGGTGACCAACTGTTGATCATTGCAGCGGCTCGCCTGCGAGGTATCCTGCCAGAGCACTACTTACTGGCTCGCACAGGTGGTGATGAATTCGCTATCTACGCACCGGACGTGACAGGCCAAGAGGAAGTGGGTCTATTGGCAAACCGGCTGCTACAAACCTTCGCCTCCCCTTTCTGTATGGAGTCAGAAAATGTGGTGATTAATATTTCAATTGGTATTGTTCAGCAGTGTGAAGACAGCGATATGACCCTGTGGCTGCGTAACAGCAGTATCGCTTTGAGCAACGCAAAACAGGACAAGGCGCGCTTTAGCATCTACAGCCCTGAAATGGCTAATGCCTCAAGACATCGTACAAAGATGTTGGCTCGTATCAATAAAGCGATTGAGAAGAAGCAGTTTGAACCCTTCTACCAGCCAATCATCGACCTAGAAACAGGCACAACCATTGGTGCAGAAGCACTGGCTCGTTGGGTAACGGAGCAAGGTGTCATCGCACCGTTGGAGTTTATCCCATTAGCGGAAGAGACCGGACTTATCAGTGATATCGGCCAACAGATTCTGCACAAATCCTGTCGTGATACCGCGATCGCGATTGAAACCTGTATGTGGGCGCCTGATTTCTCAATTCACGTTAACTTAGCCGTTGATCAGCTAAGCCAAGCAGGCTTTGTTGAGCAGGTTAAAACCACGCTGCGCGATACTAAGCTCCCTGCTCGTAACCTCACCTTGGAGATCACCGAATCACGCATCGTCGATAACGACCCAACCATCATTGAGAATATGTTGGCTCTTAAGGCTCTGGGGATCTCAATTGCAATTGATGACTTTGGTACCGGCTACTCTTCGCTAGCCTACCTGCAAAAGCTGCCATTTGATTGCTTGAAGATCGATCGCAGCTTCGTCAACAAGCTAGAGAAAGAGAACCTTGATAGTTCAATCGTGGCTGCGATTGTGAATATTACGCGCGGCTTTAAGGTGAACTTAGTGGCTGAAGGTGTTGAAACCCAGCAGCAGGCTGATTTGCTTAAACAGCTGAAATGCCCACAAGCACAAGGCTTCCTTTACAGTCGCCCAGTGCCATTTGATGAGTGGCCACATCAGAGGAATTAACAGCAATATTGCTCTTGATAGAATAAAAAAATGCCAGCATCGCAATGCTGGCATTTTTATTGGGAAAACAGATAGTGTAAAAGCAGAGTTCGCTTAGATAACGCGAGAGAACTGCTGCTGACGCGCTTTGGCACGCAGGTACTTATCGAAGCACATACAGATGTTACGAATCAATAGTCGACCACGCAGGGTTACACGGATCTCTTTGTCATCCACTTCAACTAACTCATCGTTAATGAAGGTTTGCAGTAGCTCTAAGTCTTCTTTGAAGTAGCGATTAAAGTTCACTGAGAATTCAGACTCAATCTGGGTCTTATCCAGTTTAAAGTTACAGATCAGCTGCTTAATCACTTCACGACGCAATAGGTCATCGTTATCCAGTGCCACACCCTTCCATAGAGCATGACGAAGTTCGTTCACTTGAGCGTAGTACTTCTTCAACTCTTTCTGGTTCTGAGCGTAAGCGTCACCCACCATAGAGATAGCCGATACACCAAAGCCAATCAGGTCACACTCACCTTGTGTGGTGTAGCCTTGGAAGTTACGGTGAAGGATACCCTCACGCTGTGCTACCGCTAGCTCATCTTCAGGCAGCGCGAAGTGGTCCATACCGATAAACTGGTAGCCTGCGCCTGTTAGCGTCGCGATGGTGTCTTGCAGAATCGCCATCTTCTCTTCTGCTTTTGGTAGATCTTCATCTTTAATCTTACGCTGAGCCGCAAACAGTTGAGGCATGTGAGCATAGTTAAATACCGATAGACGACCCGGCTTCATGTCTAGCACTTGCTTCAATGTTTCGGCAAATAACGCCTGAGTCTGCTTTGGCAGGCCGTAGATAAGGTCAAGGTTGGTTGAGCGGAAACCAAGGTCTTTGGCACGCTGCACCATAGCAATAATGAACTCTTCATCTTGCTCACGGTTAACCAGCTTCTGTACTTCTTTGTTGAAGTCCTGAACACCAATACTCAGACGGTTAAAGCCTTCACTGCGCAGGTGGTCAAGCATATCTAGCTCAATCTCACGCGGGTCAACTTCAATACTGATCTCAGCATCTTGAGTAAAGTTGAACTCATCGCGCAGAATAATCATCAAGCGAGTGATTTGTGCTTTGCTCAAGAAGGTTGGTGTACCACCACCAAAGTGCAGCTGTGTCACTTCACGCCCTTGCAGTAGTGCAGCGCGTTGGCGGATCTCATGTTCAATGACATCCAAATACTCATCAGCCTTATGTGAGTGACGAGTGATCACCTTGTTACAACCACAGTAGTAACAAAGCTTGTGACAGAACGGGATATGTACGTAAAGAGAAAGCGGGCGTTCAGGGTACTGAGTACACGCCATGTCATAATCAGAGACCGTGAAAGCTTCATGGAACTCCAACGCAGTTGGATAAGAGGTGTAACGCGGACCAGAATAGTTGTACTTGTCTAAGATGGCTTGATCCCAAACGATTTGCTGGCTCGTTACTGCTGGCTTGCTCGACATGATGGTATTTCCAATTTAGATCCGCGAATACTGATGTACTCTCAAATCATTTTACATACATTAAAATATAGACGGGTTATTTTGCCACACGACTTGTAAGGACGTTTGACAGCTATTCGCTTTTTGAACACCAATGCTCAAAATTGATAGCTTGATCACTAACCGACTTAGGGGATGTAAGATAACACAAAGGTAAGAGGGCTTATTTGATGTGACACCACACCACATAAGCCCTTTTTATTAGATCATCTGAATGTTGATTTGGTTATTAAGCGGTTTTACTTTCTTCTGTAACTGCTTCAACTCTTCAATGATGGATTCGTTCAAGCGTGACTCGGCTTTTTGTCGAGCCAGGTTCTGCTTCATACGCTCTCGCTTCGGAAGATTTTGTCGATCTTCACCACGCGCCATGTCCTTAACCACATGATACAACTCAGAGGTCGCAGGGTATTCGGCGTCGAAATCGACACGTTCATCGCCCTGAACAAAGTCCATGATGTTGTACACGCGGATACTAATCTCTGACAAATCACACTGACCTTGAATGCCGGCAAGACATAGAGTGTTCACGTTGTCGAAGATGTTCGCGTTACGCTTCTCGATGGCTAGAGCTTTATGCTGCTTTTGCAACTCCGTCTGCTTCTTCACTTGAAGTAGAAGGTAACCTGCGTAACAGCCCAAGCCGAGAACGATAATTCCGCCAGCAATTGCTAATAAGGTTACATTCATAGGTTCTTAGCCTTTAAAGTTATCGAGATCGATGTCTTCAAACTGCGACAGTAGGTCTTCATCTGAAGAGGCTTTCTTAGATACAGACTCAGGAAGGTCATCAAACACTTCTTCCTCTTCTGGCTCAAGTAGTCCTAGACGATCCATTAGGAACTCAATGCGATCTAGCTTCTCGTCTACCAGTTTCTGTAGACCTGCACCCAAGTTTTCGCCCGCTTCTAGACGGTCAAGCAAGGTGTTAAGCTGTGCATCGTTCTCAAGCATCTCTAGCTCTTGTTCAAACGACAACTTACGCTCTTGTTTGGTCGGCTTCTTAACCGGTTCGATCACCAATGGAATCTTTTTCTTGCTGCCTAGACGTGGGTCGCGGTTCTGTGCAGCTTTACGCTGTTTCGCTTCGCCACCGTCTGAGTGACGGCTACCTGATTTTAAACCTTTACGTTTCTTCAGGCGCTTACGCTCACGTCCCTCAACATCCGATTCGCTACGGTTGCGAGTTACGATCACTTCAGGAGCACCGTAAGCTCCTGGCTTTCTTGATTTTTTGCTACGGCTCATTACTGGGTCTTCCTCAGTAAAATTACATCATTTCCAACAAATTCGAGTTCGAGCTTATCCCGCTCAGCCAAAAACTGGAATGTTTGGCGGCTAAAAAAGACCACATGCGTCGGATCATTCTTATAGTGCCAACCAGCAAACGCGTCCACGTCAATTACTAGCTTGGTCATAAGACCAATCCAGCCCTCTGGCTTAACTAAATTCAACCATTGCTGCCACACCTTATCGGGTTCATAAAGATGTTCAATCACCTCGGTGGCAGTCATAAAGTCGTACGTCTTATCGAGAACGGCGCGTTCTGGATGATAGTAGATGTCGTACAACTCCATGGTGTGTCCAGCTTCTTCTAACATGATAGATAGCGTAGGGCCTGGGCCACAACCAAAATCTAACCCGTGTGAGTTAGATGAAATTCTGTCTGTTAATGGGTCGGCAATGCGCGACAAGAACTTACGATAGCCAGCATCACTGGGATCATTCTCATGCAGATCGTAGTGTGCTTTCTCTTCGCTTGCTTCTAACCTTTGGTTAGGTTTTACAAATACCAACTCACATTGCTGACACTGCAGATACTCTCTGCGTTTGTCTTCAAAGTAGTGATGCACATCGAGATGATGGCATAAGGGACAAGTATACATAGCACATCCTTAAACAGGGATGCGAAACATACCAGAAAGTGCGTTTAGAGTGGAGAGATATTGGGTGTTTTTTCATCAAATCAATAAAAAAAGCGATAGGAAAACCTATCGCTCTCTAAATCTGCCTATATTGGCCAAAATTTGCATACTCAACTTGGTACACAAATCTCCATTTGTTATTGGTGCTTTCCTTGCCAAATTTGTTTTTTGTTCATCACCCTGATGAATTTTGGCTATCCGTTTCTAACACCTTGTCGCTGGGCTATCCTAGCCTGATCCTTTTCTGTCTATACCGTTAGACTAGACGATCATCCATATCGATTTCAGCTCCAAGCTGATGGCGCATACTTTACTCACTTATCAAAAAACGACAAGAGCGCGACTTCACACTTTTTGTACAGCTATTGAACACCCATAAAGAATGCTGATTTGATCACACCACACATAATGTAAGGCTATATAAAAGACAACGCCCCAGCCAATCATGGCCAGGGCGCATCCTAAATCTTGCTCGAACGTACATTTCTTTGCTCTTAATTAAGAGCGAGAAACCGACAAATTAGTGTAGACCACCAACGTACTTCGATAAGGTTTCAATATCTGCGTCTGTTAGCTTTTTAGCTACATCACGCATCATCGCGTTCATGTCGTTGTTACGGCTACCATCGCGGAATTTCTCAAGCTGTGCCTTGATGTATTCTGCATGCTGACCAGAAATCTTAGGGAAACCAGATAGCTCTGTACCGTTACCACGAGGGCCGTGACAAGCAATACACGCCGTTACGCCACGTTCAGCGTCACCCGCTGTGTATAGAACCTTACCCTCTTCTACTACGTTTTCTGGCGTAGAGTTGTTAGAGATAGGCAGAGATGCGTAATATGCAGCTAGGTCAGCCATGTCTTGTTCAGACAGAGGCATCGCCATTGCACCCATTACAGGTTCATTACGACCTTGTTTACCACCACTAGTCATACCTAACTTGAGATCTTTTAACTGCTTCTCAAGGTATTTCTCATGTTGACCAGCCAGTTTAGGGTACTGTGTGATCAGACTGTTGCCGTCAGCACCGTGGCAGGCAACACATGTTTGTGATTTGGCTTTACCAGCTTCAATACTACCTTGAGCCCATACTGAGCAGCTGGCTAATAGACTCAAAATTAGCGCTAATTTCTTCATGACATTCCATTATAATTATCAAGCTTCCAGTACCACTCTATGTTGCCACTCATGGTACAATAGGCGACCTTATGCCGAGCACGGTTATTTTACACAAATTCACAAAAAAGTAATCAATCGACTACACAAAGTCGAGATGGAGTTAACAGTGAGCGTAAAAATTCATTATCAAAACACGCATTTCATTACCAGTGCACCTGATATTCGTCACTTGCCAGAAGACGAAGGGATCGAAATTGCGTTCGCAGGACGCTCCAATGCTGGTAAATCTAGCGCACTAAATCGCGTGACAAACCAAAAAAGTCTAGCGAAAACCAGTAAGACCCCAGGTCGTACTCAACTGATCAACCTGTTCAAGGTAACTGACGGTTGTCATATTGTCGATTTACCAGGGTACGGCTTCGCGCAAGTACCACTAGAAATGAAGAAAAAGTGGCAGAAGTCACTGGGTGAATACCTTCAAAAGCGTGAATCGCTAAAAGGTTTGGTGGTATTGATGGATATCCGCCACCCAATGAAGGACCTTGACCAACAGATGATCTACTGGGCTATCGATAGCCGCATCCCAGTACAAGTTCTGCTAACTAAGGCCGACAAGCTAAAACAAGGCGCACGTAAAGCACAACTACTCAAGATTCGTAAAGATGCGCAATCTTTTGGTGGTGATGTTGCTGTTGACGTGTTCTCTTCGCTAAAAGGCATCGGCGTTGACCAACTGCGCAGCAAGATGGACGAATGGTTCGCACCTGCGCTTGCTGAACAAATGATCGATGAGCTTGCAGAAGAAGACCGCAACGACGAAGCTTAAAATAGACACATTCGTTAGCTTTGATGAATAAAAGACTTACCCTGCTTATATAAGCGGGGTATTTTTTTACCTAATTTTAATCGGTTAGCGCTCTGAAGTGAGCCATACTGAAAGTCAGAAATAGAATAAATAGATGATAACAATGGTTAGATCGCTGTTATCTAACTTAATGATGGGAAAGGAAGACTCATGTTAAAAAAATGCGTACCTGTGCGAATTTTGGCCCTTGTCAGTTTGCTGATACCGTTGCTGTTAATGCCACTATCGCTGCATGCTGAAGAGACCCAGGCTCCGCCGCCAGCTCTAATGAATGTCGACATGACACTCGACCTCGATGGTATGGAGAAATATGCAAAGGAAGCCAGCCAGTCGCTACAGGTCATCTCAGAGTCATTGCAGTCGATCGTTAATAACCCTAATCTGAGTGAAGACCAGCAACAGGCGCTCAATGAAACAATCGCCAGCATTAACCAATTGAGCGCATCCACAACCCAATCGATCAATCACCTTCCCGAAGTGTTTGAACACTCACGAATGACCTTCCAACAGACCAGCCAAACCCTACTTGACGATATCCAAAGCAAAATCTTGATTGCCTTAATCGCTATCGTTGGCGTCATCATCTTGGCTTTGATTGCTATCTATTTACTGATTCTGAAACCGATGCAACACACCCTCGTCCAAGCCACCAGCAATATCTCGGCGATGGCGCAATCCATCCAGATCACCGCAGAAGCATTGAAATACAGCACCGACAAACAACAGTACTTAATGAAAGCCATTGATCAGAAAAGCGATACTAAGGAAGAGTTAACGACTGAAGAGCAGAACAAATAAAACAGCAACAATAACGAAATCGCTGCACACCCTAGATTTAACAAGGTTATTTTCTCAGGTAAAACAAGGCTGAGAAGCTTTGATGAAAAGTTACATTTTGATCGCTTTATTCCACAAACATCAAATCATTGCGTATTTGTCGATGAGACTGTTCTAGATCAGATAGATAAGCGAAAGGTGAGTTAGGACACGAAATATCGGCGAGAAAGGAGAGGTTAGAAAATTTTCTTCCGTACAAGAAAAAACGCCCCAGTCAAATACTGACTGGGGCGGCTGAATCAGCCTAATCCAATAACGTGAAACAAAAGGTCTGAAAGATAGAACATCTTACCTCTGTACCCTACGAGATTTAATGTACAACAATTGCTCAGAAATGAAAACAATTTTTGTAGTTTTTTTTCATGAATGTTTTATTAAAACACTTCGAACGCTTGAAGTAGCTAGCTTTATTCATGACAAAAAAAAGCCAGTGTTTGTGCACTGGCTCATACTAATTTCGCAAATAAGGTTAAAAAGTGATTAGTGGGCCTGATCCCAGTTGTCACCATGGCCAGCTTCCGCAACCAGTGGGACATCTAGCTCAGCGGCTGATTCCATCAATTCTTGTACTTTACTTTCAATTTCAGCTAATGCTGACTCTTCTACTTCAAACACCAGTTCATCGTGTACTTGCATCAGTAGTTTCACGCGACCTGCGCCTTCAGCTTGAATCCACTCGTCCACCAATAGCATCGCTTTCTTGATAATGTCTGCCGCAGTACCTTGCATTGGTGCGTTGATCGCCGCACGCTCCGCTGCCTTACGACGCATACCGTTACGAGATTTGATTTCTGGTAGATGTAGACGACGACCGTAAATCGTCTCAACAAAGCCCTGCTCAGAAGCGGCACTGCGGGTGTCTTCCATGTACTGCATTACGCCAGGGTAACGCTCAAAGTAAGTGTCCATGTAGTGCTGTGCTTCGCCACGAGGAATACCTAGCTGCTTCGCAAGGCCAAAGGCACTCATACCGTAGATAAGACCAAAGTTAACCGCTTTCGCGCGACGACGCTGCTCTGAAGTCACATCATCAATGCTCACGCCGATGATCTCAGCTGCCGTTGCTGCGTGGATATCTTTGCCTTGTTGGAAGGCTTCAAGTAGCGCTTTATCGCCAGATAGATGCGCCATGATACGCAGTTCAATCTGAGAGTAATCGACAGCAAGAATCTTCCAACCGTGAGGTGCAACAAATGCCTGACGAATACGACGGCCTTCTTCGTTACGAATTGGAATGTTCTGTAGGTTTGGATCTGTCGAAGATAGACGACCTGTCGCCGTTACCGCTTGGTGGTAAGAGGTATGTACGCGACCTGTCTCTGCATTAATCATCTTCGGTAGCTTGTCTGTGTAAGTCGACTTCAGTTTAGCTAAGCCACGGTATTCCAGAATCAACTTCGGCAGTGGGTAGTCCAGAGCCAGCTCTTGAAGTACTTCTTCATTGGTTGATGGTGCACCCGATGGCGTCTTCTTCACCACAGGTAGACCCATCTTCTCGAATAGAATCGCTTGCAGCTGTTTTGGTGAGTTCATGTTGAACTCTTGCTCAGCAATTTCGTAAGCCTTCTGTTCAAGCTCATCAAGGCGTGCAGCAATTTCTTGCGACTGTGCGCCTAGCAGCATGTCATCGACAAATACACCAGTGCGTTCGATGCGAGAGATCACCGGCACCAATGGCACTTCAATCTCTTCGTAAATCGCTTTTAGCTTTTCATCTTGCTCAATGTTTTGCACCAAACGGTTATGCAGACGCAAGGTTACATCCGCATCTTCAGCAGCGTATGGAGACGCCTCACCTAGTTCGATCTGGTTGAACGTCAGTTGCTTCTTGCCCTTGCCTGCAATCTGCTCGAATGAGATGCAGCTGTGTTGTAGGAAACGCAGCGCAAGACTATCCATATCATGCTTACCACCTACGCTGTTAAATACGTAAGATGCCAGCATGGTGTCATGCTTAATGCCCTTCATCTCAATGCCGTAGCGCGCAAGCACAGACGCATCGTACTTAAGGTTCTGACCGACTTTGGCTTGACTATCGTCTTCTAAAATCGGCTTCAGCTGTTCTAGTACCCAGTCACGATCCAGCTGCGCTGGCGCGTCTAGGTAGTCATGTGCCACAGGTACGTAAGCGGCAACACCCTCTTCTGTCGCGAATGATAAACCAACTAGGTTCGCCACCATGTAGTCAAGGCTGTCAGTTTCTGTATCAAAGGCAAACACTTCCGCTGCTTTTAGCTTTTCTAGCCACGCATTGAAGTCTTCTTCGTTCAGAATCGTTTCGTACTTGCTGCGATCAATGGTCACTGCAGAGGTGTCCATCTCAACGCTTGATGATGTCGATGCAGCCGCAGAGCGCGTAGCACCCGCTGCGCCAGAATTTTCATCGGCTTCAACCACACCTGTGCCGCCTTCTAGCAGCTCATTGAGCCATGATTTGAAGACTAACTGGCCGTAAAGCTTGATCAGCTCGTCTGTGTTTGGCGTTGCTTTAACTAAGGACTCCGGTGTCTCTTCTAGTTCGACATCCAGCTTGATGGTCGCTAGTTCATAAGAAAGTTTGGCATTTTCTTCGTTATCAACCAGCTTTTTGGCCATGGTTTTCGAGCCACGGAATCCAAGTGCTGCAATATCGTCTAGGTTTTGGTACAGCTTTTCGATACTACCGATGCCCTGAAGTAGTGCAGTCGCCGTTTTATCACCAACACCCGGTACGCCTGGGATGTTATCCACTTTATCGCCCATCAGTGCCAAGTAATCGATGATCAGCTCAGGTGGAATACCAAACTTCTCAATAACACCTTCACGATCCATCACAACATTCGTCATGGTATTGATCAACGTAACGTTATCATCAACCAGCTGAGCCATATCTTTATCACCAGTACTGATCAACACAGGCATACCTGCTTTTGATGCTTGTGACGCAAGCGTACCGATAACATCATCCGCTTCCACGCCCGGGATCGAGATCAATGGCAGACCCATTGCACGAATCACATTGTGTAGAGGCTCAATCTGGCAACGCAGATCATCCGGCATTGGAGGACGGTTCGCCTTATATTCTGGATACATATCATCACGGAACGTTTTGCCTTTTGCATCGAAAATAACGGCAATACGATCTGAGGCGAATTGACGCATCATGCTACGCAACATGTTCACCACACCATAGATGGCATTGGTAGGAATATCACCATTACTCATGGTGCCCGGGTAAGCATGGAACGCGCGATATAAGTAAGAAGAGCCATCAATCAGAATCAATGGATTATCAGGAATACGAGCCATAATGTTTGTGTATCCAGTAATAAGTACAGAAATGATGAGGTAAGCATGCCACGTATAGTGACGGGATTCCACGTTGTCGATCTGTATCCGTAGAATGGGTTGTGTTTGTTATAAACAGAATCTTGTTATTTTTTGTTCCACAAGCCGCTCCATCTGTGGATAACTCTGTTTATATTATTTATCCACCCTGTTGAGAAGTTGGTAAAATGAAACAAAAATACACCATAAACTATTGAAATAACTAAATAAAAATAGAGATCGAACATATGATCAACGATCTTTTTTCGATCTTGCGTTGTGGAAAAGAATATTGATGAGGATTTATGCATGCACCTTTATGGTGCTATATATGCATCTTGTTGAAATTGAGATAGAAAAAAAGCGACACCCGAGGATGTCGCCTAGCAAAAAGCGGTGAAGCTATTCAATTGAATACCACAGCTTAACCAAAAAGCTATAAATTACACTGGAAGCAATGTGAGCAATGTCGTGTCAAAAAGAACTTAGTTTAAGTTCGCGAGAATTCTGTTGGTAACTCAGCGGAGCGCTTAGTTACTAAACATCCTTGTGAACATTTCCTCATTCCCTAAGACGCAGTTAATAATAATGATTCTCATTTGATAGTCAACAATTAAATGATAATAAATCTCATTTAATTGTAATTGTCATCAAACCTTCATCTCACATCTGCTTCACAAAGTGCAGTCTATTCTCTTTAATGTCTTCTTTTTGTTCGAAATTTTCTATCATGTAGTCATTTCTCAATAACAATCTCAACATCGAAGAAAACTGGTTCCTGGACTTCACTTTTAGCTGTTTATAGCCCTGATCTCGTACCCATTGCTCCTGAACATCTAATTGAAGCTGCGCGACGCCTTTGTTTCGAGCCAAAGGAGAGACTCCGCCAAACCAGCTGTAAAAAGTTTGCTCATCTAACTGATAACCAATTTTAAAGCCGAGCAGTTGCCCATCCTCTTCAGCAACGAGTACTAGCTGTTTTTTGTCTTGTAGGCGCGCTGAAAGAGATTCAACACTCTCTTTGTGGCTGAACTCATCGATCTGTTCCACAACAGCTACACACTCTTCCAGCGTCCCCTCACGAACCACAACGGTCATTTTAAATCTCCTAAAAACGAATAAAGGCCAGCGTAATGGCTGGCCTTTTAAGATTTGTCTCGACGACTATTTGTTTCTTAGAAACTGTGCTGCTTGAGCATCGTCTTCTGCTAGCCACTCAGCCACATCTTTAGCGAAGTAAGTTAGGATGCCATCAGCACCAGCGCGCTTAAAGCACAACAGAGATTCTAGTACTGTTTCGCGCTCTTTTAGCCAGCCATTTTGAATCGCAGCTTTGTGCATCGCGTACTCACCAGACACTTGATATGCAAATGTTGGTGCTTGCAGTTCATGCTTCACACGACGAACAATGTCTAGATAAGGCATACCTGGTTTCACCATCACCATATCTGCACCTTCGTTCAGGTCCATAGCCACTTCGTGAATCGCTTCATCACTGTTAGCCGGATCCATCTGGTAGTTTTTCTTATCACCACCTTTCAGGTTAGATGCACTGCCGACGGCATCACGGAATGGGCCGTAGTAGCACGATGCATACTTAGCTGAATACGCCATGATTTGAGTATGAATGTGACCCGCTTCTTCTAAAGCTTCACGGATCTTACCGATACGACCGTCCATCATATCTGATGGTGCGACAACATCAGCACCCGCTTCTGCATGTGACAGAGCTTGCTTGATCAGAACTTCGGTTGTTTCGTCGTTCATCACATAACCATCTTCATCAATGATGCCGTCTTGGCCATGAGTCGTGAATGGGTCTAGTGCTACGTCGGTAATCACACCAATGTTTGGCACATGCTCTTTCAATGCGCGTACAGCACGCTGAACCAAACCTTCTGAGTTGTGCGCTTCTGCTGCACATAGGCTTTTCGCGTCTTGGTTAACAACGGGGAACAGTGCAATCGCAGGCACCCCAAGTTGAGAAAGGTATTCTGCTTCTTCCAACATCAAGTCAATTGAAAGGCGCTCAATGCCCGGCATAGACTCAACCGTTTCACGACGGTCCTTACCCATAAGAATGAACATTGGGTAGATTAAGTCATTAACTGATAACTGGTTTTCTGCCATTAAGCGGCGGCTGAAGTCGTGTTTACGCATACGACGCATGCGACGACCTGGGAACTGACCTTGAATAGATACAGACACGTGATTCTCCTTGCCTAGCCTAGGTAAACAACTACCTAGATTATAAAAAGTGCAAAATAGTTGGCAAAAGCATATCACCGCTAGCTAAAGACGCTAGCAGTAAAACCTAAATCCCCCGTAAAAACCGGGATAAATGGCAAAAAATGACCTTCTCCTCACACTGCCGTATACTCTTGGCAACTCGTTTCTTCAGCTTTTCAGGACACCACCATGATCGATACTCATGCCCATATCTACGCTAGTGAATTTGATAACGACCGCGAGCAAGTAGTCCAACGTGCGCTAGCCCAAGGCATTGATCGTATTTTACTGCCTAATATCGACCTCGATTCAATCGAACCTATGCTCGCAACAGAACGTCAATTCCCAGAGGTTTGCCGTTCAATGATGGGGCTTCACCCTTGCTATGTTGATGGAAATATTGAAGAAACACTGAAGACTATCCGCGCTTGGTTCGACAAACACAACTTTATCGCCGTGGGTGAAATTGGCATCGACCTTTATTGGGATAAGACCTACAAAGCAGAACAAGAGTACGCCTTTGTGACTCAGCTGCAGTGGGCCAAAGAACTAGACCTACCGGTTGTTATCCATACCCGAGATTCAATTGAAGAGACCTTGGCCCTGTTAAAGCAACAGCAAGATGGCAGCCTTCGTGGCGTGTTCCACTGCTTTGGTAGCAGTTTAGAAGAAGCTCAAGCGATCAATGCGCTCGGTTTCCACTTAGGTTTGGGTGGCGTTTCGACATTCAAGAACTCTGGGATGGACAAGGTGATTCCACATCTAGATATGGATCTAGTGATCCTAGAAACTGATTGCCCTTACCTAGCACCAACGCCAAACCGCGGCAAGCGCAATGAACCAGCTTATACAGAACTTGTCGCAAAACGAATTGCCGATTTGCGAGGTATTACATTTGAAGAAGTCGATGCGATCACAACAAAGAATGCCAAACAGCTGTTTAAATTATAGCCTAACATACTGTTAAAAAATGATATAAAGTTACAATTTCTATTTGAGTTAGCAGCTCAATCGATCTAATATCACCCGTCTGCATATGGAGGTGGTTGATTATGTGTGACCATGCACAAAGCTTACAACGTCAACATCGAACCTTTTGGCATAAACTTATTGGTATCAAAGAGATTTACGTCTGTCAGAAATGTGGCTACCAGCTAAAAATTCGATAATAATAAAACAAAAAAAGCGGCCATCAGGCCGCTTTTTTTGCTTAAAGATTCGACAATCGAGTCTTTAAACACTAATTGCGTAAAAAGCTCACGACTCTACTTCGTCTTCTTCATCTTTGCGTACATAGAAACGAGCAAAGAATAAGCCCACTTCGAACAGAATACACATCGGAATCGCTAGTAGAGTCTGAGAAATCATATCTGGTGGTGTCAGCATCATACCGATAACAAACGCACCAACCACAATGTATGGACGTTTCTCTGAGAGAGATTTTGGATTCGTCGCTCCAGTCCAACACAATAAGATGATCGCTACAGGTACCTCAAAAGCGATACCAAAGGCTAAGAATAACGCCAGTACGAAATCTAGATAGCTAGAGATATCCGTTGCGAACTCGACCTGCCCCAAAGAGATAGTGGTGAAGAAGGTAAATACCAACGGAAATACCACAAAGTACGCAAAGGCAACACCGCAGTAGAACAGCAGTGAGCTCGATGCCATTAGCGGCATGATCAGTCGCTTCTCATGCTTATACAAGCCCGGCGCAACAAAGGCCCAAACCTGATACAAGATAAATGGAACGGCGACAAAAATAGAGGCAACAAGCGTTAGCTTCAACGGCGTAAAAAACGGCGAAGCAACATCGGTTGCGATCATAGTAGCCCCTTCCGGTAGACGCTCTACTAAAGGAGCCGAGACAAACTCATAGATGTCATTGGCAAAATAAATCAGCCCTAGAAACACCACCAATACGGCAACAATGGCACGCAATAGGCGATTACGAAGCTCTAGTAAGTGACTGATTAAAGGCTGTGTCTGCTCAGTCGAAGACATGTCAAACCTCTTAATAAGGACGATCGAAAAGGAGCCGCACGTATACTTATCAGTTCAAGTACTTCGCGACTCCTCCTTGCGAGACTATTCGGCTTTTTTATCTGGCGTAGCTGATGCCTCACTGTTGATCTGAAGTGATTCATGATCCGCAGTCTCAGTGTGACTCGTTTGAGCCTCACTTGGCTTATCAGACTCAGGCTTAGCGTATGGACGTTGAACTTCAGCAGCTGCCTGCTTCAATTCATCCACCGACTTTTTCAGCTCAGGAGAGAGATCTTCCATCCCCATTTGCTCAGCCTTACGCAGGTTTTCTTGCAGTTCTTGCACCTTAAGTTCATGTGAAAGCTCATCTTTCACACTGTTCGCCATGCTCTTCGCCGACCCAATAAACTTGGAGACACTACGAATTGCCACAGGCAAACGCTCAGGTCCTAAAACAACTAACCCGACGACAGATATTAATACCAGTTCCCAAAAACCGATATCAAACACGACTTACGCCTGCTCTTTGTCTTTCTTAGTTTCAGCAGTTGCGTCAGTCTTCTGCTGTTCAATGTTTTTTTGTTCAAAGTCTGCATCTTTCTTTGCAGGCTCTTCATCATTCATTGCTTTCTTGAAGCCTTTTACTGCTGAACCTAGGTCACCACCCATACCGCGTAGTTTCTTCGTTCCAAACAGCAAGATTACGATTACAGCAATGATTAGAAGTTGCCAAATACTGATTCCACCCATTGTCATTGTCCTCGGGTCTGTCTACAAAAAAATTATTAAGGAAGTCTACCGCTTAACGACGGTAAGCTCGCCAACTTAGCAGCCAAAATGTGACACCTGCGATGCCACAGCCCATAGATAGCTGCTCGTAAGGGCTTGAAACTAATATTGCGGAGCATACGACTAAAGTTGCTCCAACGCCAAACAAAAATTTACCTGTGGCTTGCTGACGCTTACTTTCTCTATAACCTTGATAAAGCTGGTCCATTCGATGGTTCATCGCTTTACCTTGGCGCAAGCTGTCGTAGAGTAGCTCAGGCAATTCCGGCAGTTTCTCTGCCCAGAAAGGCGCTCGGTCTTTAACAGCGTTAATCACTGCCTGTGGACCCACTTGGTTCATCATCCAAGTTTCTAGGAAAGGCTTCGCCGTCTCCCACAGATCCAGCTGCGGGTAGAGCTGACGCCCCAATCCTTCAATGTACAACAAGGTCTTCTGTAGCAGGACCAGCTGTGGCTGAACCTCCATATCAAAACGCCTTGCTGTATTAAATAAGTTTAGCAATACATGGCCAAACGAGATCTCACCCAACGGTTTAGCGAAGATCGGCTCACATACCATGCGAATCGCGAACTCAAAATCATCAACATTGGTGTCGCGTGGCACCCAACCCGAATCGACGTGCAGCTCAGCCACTTTGCGATAGTCGCGGTTGAAGAAAGCCAGTAAATTCTCAGCCAAGTAGCGCTTATCTTCGCCATTTAGCGTGCCAACAATGCCGCAATCAAGACCGATCCATTGTGGGTTGTCTGGATTCTCTGGGTTTACGAATACGTTGCCCGGATGCATGTCAGCATGGAAGAAGCTGTCACGAAACACTTGGGTAAAGAACACCGAAACACCGCGCTCTGCCAACAGCTTCATATTGGTGCCATTGGCTTCTAGCATTGGGATATCCGATACTTGGATACCGTAGATGCGTTCAGAGACCATCAAGGTTTCACTGCTCAGATCCGGTAGTACCTCCGGAACATACAGCTCTTCACTGCCTTCAAAATTACGACGCAGCTGAATTGCGTTAGCCGCTTCACGTCTTAGGTCGAGTTCATCGAGTAGCGTTTTCTCGTACTCTTTGACCACCTCAACCGGTTTTAAACGACGTGCTTCAGGAAGCGACTTGGCGACTATACGCGCCATTCGGTGCATCAGTTTTAGATCTGCATCAATCACAGGGCGAATATCAGGGCGAATTACCTTAAGTACGACCTCGCGACCGGAATCTTTGAGCTTTGCCGTATGCACCTGTGCGATGGATGCGGATGCCAACGGCTTAATGTCAAAGTCGGTAAACCAATTATCTAAACTGCCACCCAGTGCCTTTTCCATATCGCGTTTGGCCAACTCACCGTCAAACGGCGCCACTTGGTCTTGCAGCAGGGCTAACTGATCAGCTATGTGCGGAGGGAACAGGTCGCGTCGTGTCGACATCATCTGACCAAACTTAATCCACACAGGGCCAAGCTCTTGCAATGCTAAACGCAGGCGGTGGCCCAATTCTTTATCTTGATGGCGATTTTTGAGCCAAAAAAGAGACTTTCTTGCCAGCAACGGCGCTTTGGTCAACTGGTGCTCAGGCATCAGTTCGTCAAGGCCGTACTCCAACTGTACCTTAATAATATGATAAAGACGTTTCAGTTCTGTTGGAGTCATGCTTTCTCCAATAGAGCGTTCAATTTAGCTTCAAGGCGAGCGGCTGCGCTTTTTACATCATCAACCTGATCACAGAAGTGTGCGACTTCTAACGGTGCCGGAGCGATCTTCCACTCTTCAGTCAATACTTGTGCAAAATGGTTCTGGTGTTTGTTGGCTTGAGACGCGACAAAACCGCCAACGTTCTTCACACCTTGCACTAACGTGTGCGCCACAACATCACCGGTGACGCGCGATAGCCACTCTTCAAGATCTGGCTTGCAGTCTGTCATCAGTTGAGCAAACTTCTGCGCCAACTGAATATCACCTTCAAGAATCAACTTATCTTGCTTGATTAGCTTAGTGATGTTCGATTGTTCACGTAATTCTGGAAGTACTGATAAGTTCAAAGAGAGGTAACAGTCTGGCTGCCCTTCGTAATCCGCTAATACGTCTATCTGTTGGCTAAACACAAATGTCAGAGTCTTATTGAGCTCTTTGAGATTCACCTGAATGATCTGGCCCTTTAAACGCGATAAACGACGAACCAAATCTGGGTCGTCGTTGACGAGAGTATTCAAAGAGGTTTCGATAACCGCCGTTACTAGTGGGTCAAATGGCATGACTGTCCTTACCTTTGAAAACGGATAAGCCGAAACCTATCCGTTGTATCTTATTATTCGTTGTCGATTTTACTTGGGTTCTGTCTTAGAACTTGTAACCGCGGTGCAGCGCAACAATGCCGCCGGTTAGGTTGTAGTACTTAGTATTTTCGAAACCTGCTTCTTGCATCATGCCTTCCAGCGTTTCTTGGTCTGGGTGCATACGAATCGACTCAGCAAGGTAGCGGTAGCTGTCTGCATCATTCGCGATAATCTCACCCATTTTTGGTAGCAGGTGGAATGAGTAGGCGTCGTACACTTTTGAAAGTGGCTCAAGCACTGGCTTAGAAAACTCCAATACCAACAGACGGCCGCCCGGCTTCAAAACGCGGAACATTGAGCGCAGAGCCTTATCCTTATCTGTCACGTTACGTAGACAGAAGCTGATAGTGATGCAATCGAAGTAGTTGTCTGGGAATGGCAGTTCTTCTGCATTCGCTTGAACGTAGTGAACGTTGCCAACAATACCGCTATCACGCAGCTTGTCGCGGCCAACATTCAGCATCGAGTTGTTGATGTCAGCAAGGATTACGTGGCCATTTTCGCCTACAATGCGCGAGAATTTTGCGGTTAGGTCGCCAGTACCGCCACCAAGATCTAGAATGCGTTGACCAGGGCGAACGCCACTGCAATCAATCGTAAAGCGCTTCCATAGACGGTGAACACCACCCGACATCAGGTCATTCATAATGTCGTACTTCGCGGCTACAGAGTGAAAAACCTCTGCAACTTTCGCAACTTTCTCTTCTTTTGCGACTGTTTCAAAACCAAAGTGTGTGGTTTCTGATTCTACTGCTGTATTTGTTTGCACACTGGTGTCCGTCATGCTGTTCTCTACCCTGGTAAGTCCTCAACGGCAGCGCAATAAGCCTTTGAGCGCGCTGCGGTCGATTAGTTTACTTTATCCTCAGCGGGTTGTCTTTCTACTAACGAGGCATTTTCTGAAAAAGCCTCGTTTTGCGCGAGGTCTGTCAGGCTAACGGCGATCGGCTTCTTCACCTCAACCCCTAACTGTTTAAAGCTCTCGGCCTGGCGAATTACGTTACCTCGCCCAGTTGCCAACTTATTCATTGCCCCTTGATAGCTTTGGTTTGCTTTATCAAGCGCCCCACCAAGGCCTTCCATATCATCTACGAACAAACGCAGCTTATCGTACAATTTACTCGCACGTTCAGCGATAATTTGTGCATTTTGGTTCTGACGTTCATTGCGCCACAGGTTATCAATGGTACGCAGCGCCACCAACAAAGTGGTTGGACTAACAAGAATGATGTTTTGCTCCATCGCATCCTTGACTAGGCTCGGATCCGCCTGAATCGCTACTTGGAATGCAGGTTCTACCGGAATAAACATCAGCACATAGTCGAGGCTCTGAATGCCTTTCAGTTGATGGTAATCTTTCTGACTCAGGCCTTTAATGTGCGCGCGCAGTGAAACTAAGTGGTCACGCAGTGCGACATCACGCTCAGCATCGCTTTCTGCATTGAAGTAGCGCTCATACGCCACTAGCGCCATTTTCGAATCGACCACCACTTGCTTGTCTTGAGGTAAGTGAACAATCACATCTGGCTGATAACGCTTGCCCGCTTCATTTTGTAGATTGACCTGAGTTTGATACTCGTGTCCTTCTCGCAAACCAGACTCTGCCAATACGCGCGCCAGTACCACTTCGCCCCAGTTACCTTGCTGTTTGTTATCACCTTTAAGTGCTTGGGTCAGGTTAACCGCTTCTCGCGTCATGCTTTCATTAAGGCGCTGCAAGTTTTTTAGCTCATGGACTAAGGTGTGACGCTCTTTGGCTTCTTGGCTAAAGCTGTCATTGACCTGTTTCTTGAAGCCCTCAAGTTGTTCTCTAAGTGGCGATAGTAGACCTTCTAAACTCTGCTTATTTTGCTGATCGACTTTTGCAGTTTTCGCTTCAAAGAGTTGGTTAGCAAGATGCTCAAACTGTTGCTTCAAACGCGTTTCGGCTTGCTCCAAAAGCTGCAGTTTTTCGTGATTAGCAAGATTCTCTTGGTCGTGACGTGCTTCTTGCTCACGTAGCTCGGCTTCAAGTTCCGACTTTTGATCTTTAAGAATATTTATCTCATCAAAGTATTGCTGACGCTCTTGCTTAACCGCTTCGAAATAGCGCAACTTCTCCATTGCAGCCATAACCTTACCGTGAGCTTGTTTAAGCTCAAATGCGGCTTTATCACGCTCATCATCAAGTTCATCCAGCTCTTGCTGTGCCTCGGCCAAGGAGGCTTTAAGCTGCGTAGTTTGCGACTCATGCAACTGACGATCAGACTCCAACTGCTGCTCTAATAGCTGCTGTTGAAATGAGAGTTTCTGTTTAATCCACCAACCGACGAGGCCCCCGCTGATCACCGCGGTTGAAGCGGCTGCGATAAGGGTCGTTTGGTGCTCGATAATCCATTGCATGGTAGTAACTTAGCCTAATTGGAAATAACTCATTAAATGGTATTTTGATACTGGATAAATGTCCAGTTTGCCGTATTAAATTTCGACAGATAGACTAGGCGTCCGTATTCTATCCTATTCAACTTGATGAGCTTTTATGAACGAACGTCGCGCCCTCGGCTTTGGCCTTTCCGCGGTACTACTCTGGTCAACGGTAGCCACAGCCTTTAAGCTAACCTTAGCTGAGTTTTCACCGATTCAAATGCTGACCATTGCCAGCGTTGTCTCTTCGATTGCTCTGATCGTTATCTGTTACTTCCAAGGTAAGCTTTCTCAGCTCTCTACCACCTTTTTTGCTAACCCTTTGTATTACTTGCTACTCGGCCTCGTCAATCCGCTGGCCTATTACCTGATTCTATTCAAAGCTTACGACCTGCTCCCTGCCTCTCAAGCTCAAGCCATCAACTACAGCTGGGCGATTACCTTGACCTTAATGGCTGCTGTTTTCTTGGGGCAGAAAATTCGCAAGCAAGACTGGGTGGCTTGTACCTTTAGCTACTTAGGTGTGGTTGTGATCGCGACCAAGGGCGATGTATTAGGGATGCAGTTTGATAGCCCACTTGGTGTTGGCTTAGCGCTGTTATCGACACTACTTTGGGCAGGTTACTGGATCTTAAACACCAAAAACAAAGCCGATCCTGTGGTTGGTGTGTTACTCGGCTTTTTAGTCGCACTGCCATTTGCGATTGGTTTAACCCTATACGAAGGACAAGGCTTTAGTCAGATCACCACTAAAGGCTGGATAGCTGTCACCTATGTTGGCCTGTTTGAGATGGGGATTACCTTTGTATTGTGGCTATCAGCACTCAAATCCACCAATAACACCGCGCGTATCAGTAACCTGATTTTTGCATCACCGTTTATCTCATTGATGCTACTCGCAACCATCATTGGTGAAGAGATTCATCCATCGACACTATTTGGTTTGGTGCTGATCATTACTGGTTTGGTGATTCAACAGCTCAAGCTTTCAAAAGGCAAATAATCTACGAAGGGTAAAATCGCCTTAAAGTAGACAAAAGTCGCTAAAAAGCGCGAAGTAGATATAAATGACAAAGAAAAGGCCCTCATAGTGAGGGCCTTCTTAATCGTGGGGGCAGGAGCGAATAATCAGTATTTCGCCAAGATATCTGCAATCTCTTTATTGGTGTTCGCTGCGATGATGGCATCAATATCATCATCATTTTGGAACAGCTCAGAGAGCGCCATGATAGTCTGAATATGGCTGTCTGAATCCATCGCCGCCAGAGTAATAGAGAAGTACACCTCGCCATTATCTTCCGACTCTAAATCCACACCCTTTTTGAATACCGTTACTTGCAGACAAGCTTCGTTAACACCATCTTCAGGGCGAGCATGTGGCATCGCAATCTTTGGTGCCAGCACATAGTATGCGCCAATGTCTTTGTGTTTCTGTTGAATCGCTTCTAGGTAAGATTGCTCTACCTTGCCACTTTCAATGAGCTTTGAACAAGTGATCTCTAGTGCGGCATCAACCGATAAGTTCTGCTCTGTTGAGATAACGATGTTATCGCCCGTTAGTTTTAAAATGCTCATGACACAATCCAACCTAGAATAAGACCAACAACACCGAAGTCAAAGTCAGCAAATGTTGTTGCTTCAAGACCCATACCACCTAGCACTGGCAGCAGTAACATCGGTAGGAATGAGATACAAAGACCTTGAGTAAAGGCACCCAGCACCGCACCGCGTAGACCACCCGTCGCGTTACCGTAAACACCTGCAGCACCACCTACGAAGAAGTGAGGAACCACACCCGCTACAATGATTGTCCAATCGAACATGCCTTGGATACCCATTGCAATCAGACCTGCAGCGAATGAAGACAAGAAGCCAATCAATACCGCATTAGGAGCAACAGGGAATACCATCGGACAGTCTAGCGCTGGACGCGCCCCCGGAACCAATTTGTCAGAGATGCCTTTGAATGCAGGAACAATCTCAGCAATCAACATCTTCACACCTTGCAGTACGATGTATACACCACCAGCAAACACAAGCGATTGCATGAAGGTAAATACAATCCAGTTCTGGCCGCCCGATACCGACTCAACAAAGGTTGGGCCTGCAAAGATAGACGCGAACATGAAGAAGATCGCCATAGTTGTTGCCACTGCTACCGGTGTATCGCGAAGGAACATCAGGCTCTTAGGCACGTTGATATCTTCCGTCGACTTCGATGTATCACCAAACTTGCTACCAATGTAACCCGATACTAGGTAAGAGAAGGTAGAAAAGTGACCCATCGCTAGCTGATCGGTACCCATTACTTTCTCAGTGTATTTCTGAGCAAGCGCAGGCATGATCACCATCAGAGAACCCACAATCACAGAGCCCATCGCAACCAAAAGTGTGCCTTGAATGCCGCCCGTAGACAGGATTACAGCCACTAGCATCGACATGAACATGGTGTGGTGACCGGTTAAGAAAATAAACTTAAGCGGAGTAAAACGAGCCAGTAGAATATTCACAACGAAAGCGAAGAACATAATCAGTGCCATTTCATAACCGAAGGCTTCTTGCGCTAATGCAACAATTGCTTCGTTATTTGGAATAACACCACTTACGCCGAAAGCTTCGGTAAATACCACTGAAAAGTTATTTAGTGCGCCAACAAGAGCGCCAGCACCAAAACCTAAAATTAGGAAACCCATAACGGTTTTAATGGTGCCTTTTAATATGGTTGATACATCTGCCTTTTGTGCAACTAAGCCAATAAAAGCAATTAACCCGACCATGATTGCTGGCTCTTTTAATAAGCCAAGCATGAACTCAAAGAAATTAGCCATTATTTACTTCCTTACATGAAAGTTTTTAGTTGCTCTTCAATTGAAGCTTTATCAAAGATATTTGCTAGGCTTACAATGTTTGTTTTACCTGCTTCAGATAATTGATTTGCCACATCCGTTGCTGCTACCCAAATATCAGCCGTGCTTGACGCTGCAGAAGATAAATCCTCATGATCAACTTCAGCTTCCAAACCAATTTTACCCGCAACTTCTTTAACCGCCATCTCCATCATTAAAGAAGTACCAAGACCATTTCCGCACACAACCATAATCTTTTTCATAATATAAATCTCTGTAGGGTTTTAATAGGAAACTATATTGTCTCCGTTTATTTGTTGATAAGAATAGTATCGAAAAGCCCCAAAAACAGAATAGATCACCATCACAAAACCAAAATGACCTTGTGATGCAGATCTCATTAAAATAAAGAAAAAGACGATTTTATCGTCGATACCACTTAAGAGTGAAGAGGTGATTTTATATAAACCGGAGGAATAATATAAGATGAAATATAAAGTGTGATCTGAGTATATGATAGGAGTTCAGTATTAAAATTGAGGTTATTTCCCGTAATCGGTAAGCATTTTTTTAAGCAAGCTATTAACGTCTTTTGTCTTTTTATTTCTTTTGGTCAGAGCGCTTAAAGAAGTTGGCATTTTAGGTTGTTCTTTATCAGAAATATCCTCTTCTTCACGGTCTCGCATTTTTTGTACTGCAGCAAGCAGCATGCGAACTTCTTCACCTTCTCTATTTGCCATTACCACGATATTTCCAGATTCTACCGCTGTAATCGTTAGAATACCGTGCTTAGGAGATTGAATGGTCTCGCCTACTAATGTGGATTGAGGTGGGACAGATCGATCTGATAATTGACCACTACGTAACTTCGCAGCTGTAATAGCACGAATATTACCTGTATTTTCAAACGCAACGATAACAGTATGGGTATTGTAGTATTCGATAACGGTGACGTAACCATGATTTTTCGTATCAAATCTAGCACCTATTTGCATATCGAGCGGTGCGTCCATTTTCTTAATTTGCATTCAGCAATACCTATTACGTCCGTTTGTTAACTCAATAAATTATATACGCCATTATCGCTATATTAAATCATATTTCGTCTGTTCTAAGTCAAATGTCTCACATTAACCCTCACCAGAAATTGAAATACTTATTATTAAATAATGGGTTGCGCTGATTATTCGATGACCGAAACCTATTGTTCGAAGAAAGAAGAAGAGAGTATGGGAGCTAAACAGATGAGCAAAAAACCTTTCCATCGGCTTTGCCCATCACTTCAACTTGTTGGTAGGTATCTGTTGGATCTTGCTATTAGACCGCTATACCCACTGCCCTGCTGCGAAACCAGAACTCCAACACCATTGGAAGTTATAACCCCCCAACCAACCGGTAACATCCATCACTTCACCAACAAAGTACAAGCCTGATACAGTCTTACACTCCATGGTTTTTGATGATAGATGATCGGTATCGACACCACCTAGCGTGACCTCAGCAGTGCGGTAGCCTTCAGTGCCATTCGGCGCGATCTTCCAGTTTTCTAGATGCTCTGTAATCGCGGCCAGTTGCTTTTCATTGAATTGCTTGAGTGGCTTGTCTTGCAGCTCTTCACGCTCGATTAGAGCTTCAACCAAGCGCTTTGGTAGTACTTTCGCCAGCGTATTCTTAAGGCTTTGATTTGGATGTTTTTCGCGTGAGCGCTCAAGCAGCTCAGCCACATCCGCTTCAGGGACTAGGTTAATCGAAACCGCTTGACCTGCTTTCCAGAAAGACGAGATTTGCAGAACAGAAGGGCCCGACAGACCACGATGGGTAAACAGCAGCGCTTCTTTGAACAGAGTGCCATCTTGCGCAGTGATTTCTGCAGGGATCGCAATACCAGATAGCTCAGCGAAATCCTCTTTATCCTCTTTATGCAGAGTAAAAGGCACCAGACCGGCACACGTTGGGATTACAGACAAACCAAACTGTTCCGCGATCTTATAACCAAATGGCGTCGCACCCAGTTTCGGCATCGACAAGCCACCGGTGGCAACGACCAAAGATTCACACTCAACCTGCTCGGTATTCAGGTGCAGCTGAAAACCTGCTTCGGTTTTTTCTATCGAGTGAACATCACAGCGGTAGCGCTGTTGAACACCAGCGTCATCACACTCTGCGAGCAGCATGCTGACGATATCTTTCGCCGTATGGTCATTCACACAGAACAACTGTCCATGGTCGCGCTCTTCAAACTCAATACCGTATTTACTCACCATGGAGATGAAGTCCCAGTTGGTGTACTGAGAAAGCGCTGATTTAACGAAATGACGGTTATTACATAGGTAGTTGTTAGCAGATACGTCGTAGTTAGTGAAATTGCAGCGACCGCCACCCGAGATCAGAATTTTTCGACCTGGCTTTTTGGCATGATCGACCACTAGCACGCGTCGACCTCGTTTGCCCGCTTCAGCGGCACACATTAGGCCAGCGGCACCTGCGCCAATTACGATGACATCAAATTTTTCACTCATTGTGTTCTGCTTTATCTTACCCAGTCATCACTCAGTACTTCCTATACCAGTGACGTTACCAATAAAAAAGGATGTGCGTTATCAGCACATCCTTACTCTTTGCTCGCTATTCTAGCGTCAAATTTTAACTTTGCAATTGCTCACATCGCGCTCAGAGTGGGCGCAATGCCACGCATCTTTTGGGTACTCTAATGTTACATCACTCTGGTTTAAACCAAGAATGCCGCTAGTAACGTTACACCCAACAGAGAGACCGATAAAATGAATAGCTCTCGTACTCTATCGCACTTACCGGTAAACACCGGATCATGGTGATGATGGTACTCTTTGCTCTTGATATAGCTGAATAGCCTCACCTGCTTGGTCACGTTGCCATGGGTTGTGAAGAAACCACCACCATCGACTTGTTGATACAAAAGCGGGTGCGCCTCGCGCATGATATAGATGAGTTTTCTGAGTGCCGTAACATAGCGAGCCAAGTTCACGCAGGTTACAACCATCAATGCAAATAGAATAGTATCGCCACTGATCATCCTTTCCTCCCTACACCCTCACAGGACGCTCAAAAGAAAAAGACAATCAGAGCTTTTTCTTACAGCTTATACCGCTGCAGGAGCATCCATAATTGAAGATGAACCATCTTTTGCCAATTGCGCTAGGTCTTTATCAATGAAGAATAGGGCCTTACCGTCTTCACCAACAAGTTCTAGCTTGTCCAGAATACCTTTGAATAGCTTCTCTTCCTCGTGCTGCTCAGCGACATACCACTGTAGGAAGTTAAAGGTAGAGTAATCTTGTGTACTGAAAGCAACGTGAGCCAGCTTGTTGATCTTCTCAGTGATCATCTGCTCATGTTCGTAAGTCTCGCGGAAAACAGCACCTAGGCTCTCAAACTCATGCTTTGGTGCTTCGATTGCACCTAGAATAGGCATTGCACCCGTTTCACTCACATAAGTGAACAAACGCTGCATATGTTCCATTTCTTCCACTGCATGAGCGCGTAGAAACTCTGCTGCTCCTTCAAATCCTTTGTCTTCACACCAAGCACTCATTTGTAAGTATAGATTGGATGAGAAAAATTCTAGATTAATTTGCTCATTCAGTTGTTCAACCATAGTTGTAGACAGCATTTAAGTCTCCTAGTTACGCCTTCGTTTTCCCTACTATATCACTATTTTATGAATATCTCGCAGGCTATTAGTTAACCGTTGTTTCGCTGTGGTTTTACGCAAGAGGGTGGATATGCGATCACTTCAGCAAAAAAACACCGGCCTTAGTGCTAATCTTTAGTTAGACAATGAGTAAGGAGATAGCGGTATGAGTTACAAACATATTTTGGTCGCCGTCGATTTATCTGACGACAGCAAACTGATCGTAGACAAAGCAGTCGCACTAGCGAAACCGCTGGATGCCAAAGTCTCTTTTATCCACATCGATATCAACTATGCAGAGCTCTATACCGGGCTGATTGATATCAACATGGCAGAAACTCAACACAATGCTATGGAAGCTTCTCGTATCCAGCTGAGCAATTTTGCTGACCACGCGCAGTACCCGATCACCCATACCTTAGTGGGCAGCGGGGATCTCAGCCATGAACTGTGTGACACCATCAAAGAGTACAACGTGGATCTCGTGGTTTGCGGTCACCATCAAGATTTTTGGAGCAAGTTATTGTCATCAACTCGTCAACTGATCAACGCTACACCAGTCGATATGCTGGTCATTCCATTGCGGGATTCAGAAGACTAATTCGTTACAGTTGGGTAACATAAGCGCATACTTTCACTACGAATTATTGTTATGCGTTATTTAGTTGGTGTTACCCTTCTATGGGCCTTCTCTTTCAGCCTGATCGGGGTTTATCTCGCGGGTCAGGTTGATTCATGGTTTTCTGTCTGGATGCGTGTTGCGCTTGCCGGACTGGTGTTCCTTCCTTTCTTGAAATTCCGAGGCATTTCAAAAAAACTGATCGCGAAGTTGATGACCATCGGTGGTATTCAGCTTGGCTTGATGTACTGCTTCTACTATCAGTCGTTTTTGCTGCTTTCGGTACCAGAAGTGCTGTTATTCACCGTCTTCACACCGATATACGTCACCCTGATTTATGACTTCTTAAAAGGTCAGTTCTCGCCTTGGTACTTGGTAACTGCAGCGATCGCAGTGGCGGGTGCGGCTTTCATTAAGTTCGCAGGTGTTAATGACAACTTCTTAATGGGCTTCCTTGTTGTTCAAGGTGCGAACCTCTGTTTTGCCATTGGTCAGGTTGGCTACAAAACCATTATGGAACAAGAGTCGATTGAGCTGCCTCAGCATACTATTTTTGGTTACTTTTACTTGGGCGCGCTGTGCGTGGCATCGGTCGCTTTCTTACTACTGGGCAATCCAGATAAGCTGCCGACTACGTCCACTCAGTGGGGCATCTTGATCTACCTTGGCTTAATCGCCTCTGGTTTGGGCTACTTCTTCTGGAACAAGGGCGCAAGCATGGTCAATGCGGGTGCACTTGCGGTGATGAACAATGCGCTGGTGCCTGCGGGCTTGGTGGTGAATATCCTAATCTGGAACCGTGATGTTGACCTGACAAGGTTGTCGATTGGTGGCGGGATTATCTTGTTGTCACTGTGGGTGAATGAGACTTGGGTTAAGAAGCGTGTCGAGCAGAGCCTTAGCCGAGCTTAACTGCCAAAACCCAAAAGAGCGACCTGAGGTCGCTCTTTTTAATTCAATTCTATTTATGTCTGTTGGACTAATGAATATGACTCACTTTGGAGGCGCTATTCAATGGTAAAGCAGCACTATCAACTTGCAGGTTGATGCTCTCCAACTGGCTCTGCAGTTTGCGGCTTTTCTTGTACAGCTTTTGCTGCTTTTTGATCATCTTAGCCAGCTTTTTGTTGTACTTCTTCTGCTTTTTCGCCACTTTCTTCGCGCGTTTTAGCTCGCTCTTATCCAGCAGTTCAGAAGAAGGTGATAACTGCGTATCCATTGCCTGAATCGCTTGTGCTTTCTTAGCCTGTAGCTTTTGAGCTTGTATCTTCTTAACCACCAGTTGCGACTTACTATTTGAGGTGCTCTTAGCTGATGAAGCTAAGTTTAGAGGTTCTTGGCTAAGCGCATTAGCTGGCGCTGAGGTCAGTGTTTCAGCAAGCAGACCACAAGCTACCTTTTCGATATCTGGCTTGCTTTGGCAACTCGCCGGTGGAATCGCTGCGGGCTTACACAGATTCGCTTTATCGGCAGACGAACGAGCACACGAACGGCACACAAATTTAGGTTCACTCACCAAACGGTGAATTTCGCCTAGGTGTTCAGTAATGTCTCGACGATTTAACTTACAAAAGCGTTTAGCCATGCTACAACTCCAGCTAAGAATAATAATAATTCTTAGTTAGATATACATCTCTAACACGGCTACCGCAAGCAAAAAATTCAGTTTTAGCGTATTTCTGACGGAACGATTTTTCTGTCTTCCGCTAAGTCATTGATGCTTTTACGTACACATCAAAACGGTTCTTTTTGGTCTCAATCGCCATACTCGGTTTTTGCTCGTCCAACCAAGCCGCATAATCAGGTCTTTTCACCACAACACGTTTCGCGGCAAGCTTCAAAGCAGGCTGTAATAACCCATCCGCATCGAGGTCGGCACCAACAAGAGATTGGAACACGCGCATCTCTTTTTTCACCAGAGCTGACTTTTTCTTGTTCTCTGGGTGTGGATACATAGGGTCAAGATAAACAACATCCGGCTGAGCGAATTCAGGATCGGCGCTCAGTTTATCTAGCGCATCATGGCTTGAGGCATGAATCAGACTCATACGTTCACTGACCCAAGCACCGATATCCGCATCTTGCTTAGCTCGTTGCAGGCCGTCATCAAGCAGAGCCGCAACCACAGGGTGACGCTCAACCATCTGCACTTTACAACCCAATGATGCCAATACAAATGCATCACGCCCTAGGCCAGCCGTACCATCAAGAATGGTTGGCGTCGTACCTTTGTTCAGACCAGCAGCCTTGGCAATAGCTTGGCCTTTACCACCACCAAACTTACGTCGGTGTCCTACCGCACCACCCACTAAGTCGACAAAGATTGCACCAAGTTTTGGTTCATCGACTTTGCGTAGTTCGAGTCGTTCGCTGGTGAGCACCAAGGCAAATACACTGTTCTCGTCATGAGAAAGGTGCCAGCGTGCTGCTAGCTCATTGAGGCGTTCGATTTGGCTTGCGTCTTCGCAAATCAGTTGTAGTTGCAAGGTTGTCTCCAGAGGACTCGATGATTCAAAACAGTTGAGGCAACCAGTTTACCTGATTGCCTCACAAATACGTAATCTTGAAATGACTATCTATATGGCGATACGAGGCGTATTAGACCAGACGCTCTTGTCTTAGCTCTTCCACCAGCTCAGGCAAAGGCTTCGGACGACCGATAATGTAGCCTTGTGCGTAGTTGACCCCAAGCTCGATGAGCTTATCGATGATCTGGGTGTTCTCAACAAACTCCGCTACCGTATATTTACCCATTTGTTTGGCGAGATCGTTAATCGAGCGTACCATGACATGATCCATTTCGTTGACATCAATATCACGCACAAACAGGCCATCAATTTTCACGATATCAACCGGTAGCTTCTTCAAGTAGCCAAACGAAGACAAGCCTGAGCCAAAATCATCCAGAGCGATCATACAACCTAGCTCTTTCAATTGGGTAAATAGCTCGATTGCCTGATTCATATTACTCATCGCCGCAGTCTCAGTGATCTCTAAACATATCTTGTCGCACGGCACTGCAGACTGTTCTAGGCTATCAATCAAGAACTCAACAAACTCGCGATTACCCATTGAGTGGCCAGAAAGGTTAATAGAGCACATCCCTAATTCATCAATCACACCATGGTTCTCTTCCAACCAAGCGAGAGTTTGACTCACCACCTGGCGGTCAATCAGATGAGCGATATTGTAGCGCTCAGATGCCGGCATAAAGATCCCCGGAGAGATATACTCACCATTGTGATTCTTGATTCGCACCAGTATCTCAAAATGCATCAACTCACTCTGTTTATCTAAGCCAAGGATTCGCTGGGCAAACAGCTCGATACGATCATGAGCCAGTGCCTCGTGTACCAAGTTGACACACTCCATCTCTAAATGACGACGACGCAGATCTTCATCATCTTGATGGTAAAGGTTGTAGCGATTTCTTCCCTCTTCTTTGGCTGCATGACAGGCCGCATCCGCTTGAGCGTGCACCATCTGTGGAGAAGCCGCCGTATGGTCAATCAAACGAATACCGATCGAGCAGGTAAGGTTGAGTTGAATATCATCCCAAAGGAAGGCGTTGTCACCCATCATTGCGATAATGCTGCGACACACATTAACCGCATCTCGCTCAGTACAGTCTTTTAGTAATACCGCAAATTCATCTCCGCCCATACGTGCGAGTACCGCATTGTAGGGCAGCACGTTCTCAAGCAAGCCGGCACTGAACAGAATCGCTGCATCACCCGCTTCATGGCCTGCGGTGTCATTGAGCACCTTCAATTGATCTAAGTCGAGGAACAACATAGCGTGAGTGCGCATATGACTTTCAACCTCTTTCAAAGCCTTCTGCAGTTCTTGCTCAAAGTGGTTGCGGTTGAAGGTATGAGTCAATAAGTCGTAACGTGCTTGGTACTCTAACTGCTCTGCCAGTTCGTGGGTTTCGGTGATGTCTTCACCAACAATAAGCAGCTGATTTGAATCCACCAGCGGTCTAATGTTTTCACGAATCCAGATCTTACTGCCATCAGCATGGCGATATTGGATATCACGACGCCATACCCCACGCGACTTATGCTGAGGTTGAAGGAGGATTTGACGCGGAATCATGGCATTTCGGTCGACGTAAAACTCACGCGGGCGATGACCAAGTAGCTCGCTTAACGGGTAACCCAATAGCTCTTCAGCAAATTGGTTGACCTGCTGAATGCGGTTGTTTTCATCCAACGTAATCATCATTACGGGTTGCTTGTCGTAATAGAGCTTAAGGTTCGCCTCACGTTGGAATAGCTTGTTTTCAGCGAGCTTTCTCGAGGTCACATCACGTGCTTCAAACAGGAATTGCAACTCACTGGATTCGCTATCCGGCATTGGCTTAAGTGAGATATCGAGCACCAGTACGCCTCTATCACGGCACCACACCTCGGCTTCGAAACGCAGAGACGTGTATGACTGTGCTTCCATGAAGTACATTTTAAGAGACTCGCTCGCTGCGTCTTCCCAGTGCTGATGCTGATAGATAGGCGTGCCGACTTGATAACCTTGGTTATAGAACAGCTCATGCAGCTTACTGTTGCTCGAGAGCAAAACCCCTTCGCGATCGATAATGCCCATAAACTGTAAGCTCTGATCAAAGATAGACTCCAGCAGAATCTGACTCTTGCGGCTATCACGCTCGCTCTTCTTTAGACGATTCAGGTAGTAAACCAAGGTTACGATCACACAGCCCATCGCTAAAAACAACAAACCTAGAGTGCGAATCTCATCTTGGTAACGTTCAAAGAAAGGTTGAGGTTTATTGTAAAAGGTCGCCGACAGGTCGCTATATTCACCAAGATCCCAGCGATTGAGTTGCTGGTAATCGAGCTTAATCTCCGCTGCGCCCTCAACCACTGGTGGTAACTCTTGAGCAGGGTTAGCAAGTATACGGCGTAAAGTGAGTCCAGTTTCACGCCCTTGGCTCAGACCACTCTGAATCACACCACCAATAGCCCCAAAACCTAAGCCAAGATCATGCACCATATAGATAGGCATTTTGGTCAGTTTGTTCAGCTCACGCCAGTCATCGTCATTGCTGATATTGCCTTTCTCATCTCGATAGTAAACCCAAAACAGTAAACTTTTGCTCATATCAGCTTGCTGAGCGAAGTTCACCAATTCGCGATACGAACGAGGTTGGTAGTGTTCAATAAAAGAGGCGTGTTGTGGATACTGATCCAAATGGCGATCCACCTGTGCGCGAACTGCTTCCCCCGTGACTGAGAAATCTGAAACGATGTAGATCTTGTTCGCCATCGGCTGTAAGCGCTGGATCAAAGTGACATTGCTATTGAGGTCAATATCTTCGGTTATCCCTGTCGCATTGAGACCTTCTGTCATCGAGGGTGAATAGTTGTTAATACCACCAAACACAACCGGAGTACCATTGAGCTCTGGGGCGAGTCGTTTCATTAAATTGAGGGCGTTGTTGTCACTGACTACGACAGCGGAGAACTCTTCATTGGCAAGCTTAGTACGGTAGAGCTGATAGAGTTTATCGAAATACTCTTCGCTTTGAGCACGCTTACTGTCTAAGTAAACCACTCGGTAGGGAATGCCATCACGGTCAAGCTCTGTGGCCAGTCCTTTTTGAAAGTTATCAGTCCAGAAAAAGCCTTGGTGGTAGGAGTGAACAACCAATACATCTTTTGATTGAGCAGAAACCCAAAAGCTCCAAATCAAAAGAATAAAAAATAACGAAAATCGCACTAAGCTCACCCTAACAACATACTTGCTGCTAATATTATCACCCTTGGCTATGATGTGTACTCTAGCTATTAAACTTTCAACCAATTCTCGAGGTTTGCATGCCGACTTCAACCGCTCGTCTTGATGATCTAGATCGCGCCATTCTTAAAACCTTAATGGAAGACGCTCGCACCCCTTATGCTGAAATGGCGAAGCAATTCGATGTCAGCCCTGCGACGATTCACGTGCGCATAGAGAAGATGAAATCGGCAGAAGTCATTGAAGGTACAGAGGTGGTGGTGAACACCAAAAAGCTTGGCTACGATGTGTGCTGCTTTATCGGTATCAACCTCAATGCCGCAAAAGACTACCATTCTGCGATTGCTAAACTAAACGCGCTCGATGAGGTGGTCGAGGCCTACTACACCACAGGCGCTTACAACATCTTTGTAAAGCTGATGTGTAAATCCATTGAAGAGCTGCAATACGTGCTGATTGATAAACTGCAGGCGATTGATGAAGTGCAATCAACCGAGACGCTGATCTCGCTGCAAAACCCAATCAATCGCAATGTGAACCCATAATAGGTTGGTGTATAGATACAAAAAGAGCCTCACAAAGAGGCTCTTTTTACATTCTGACCAGCACAATATTAAGCGCTGATACCTGCGTGACGCAGCATCGCATCAATTTGTGGCTCACGACCACGGAAGCGCTTAAATAGCTCCATAGGTTCTTCACTGCCACCCATCTCAAGGATGTTGTTTAGGAAGCGTTTACCCGTTTCAGTATTGAAGATACCTTCCTCTTCAAATGCAGAGAATGCATCTGATGACAATACTTCAGCCCAAAGATAGCTGTAGTAACCCGCACTGTAACCACCGGCAAAAATATGGCTAAAGCTGTGAGAGAAACGGTTCCATTCTAGGCTTGGCAGTACCGCAACCTTAGACTTCACATCTGCTAGTGTTTCAAGTACACGTGCGCCCACTTCTGGGTCATACGTGGTGTGAAGCGTAAAGTCGAACAGACCGAACTCTAGCTGACGCAGAATGAACATCGCCGATTGGAAGTTCTTCGCCGCTAGCATCTTCTCTAGCATCTCTTTTGGTAGCGCTTCACCGGTCTCGTAGTGACCCGAGATAAAGGCTAGCGCCTCTTCTTCCCAGCACCAGTTTTCTAGGAACTGACTTGGTAGCTCAACCGCATCCCAAGGCACACCGTTGATACCAGCAACCGCACCTGCTTCCACTTGAGTCAGCATGTGGTGAATACCGTGGCCAAATTCGTGGAACAGAGTCACCACTTCATCATGGGTAAACAGCGCTGGCTTATCGCCCACAGGCTTGTTGAAGTTACACGTTAGGTAAGCCACTGGGGTTTGCAGTTCACCAGCTTGAGTAATACGACGACCACGACAGTCATCCATCCACGCACCACCGCGTTTGTGCTCACGTGCGTATAAGTCTAGGTAGAAGCTGCCACGCAGGGTTTCATTAGCATCAAAGATGTCAAAGAAGCGCACCGACTCATGCCAAGTATCTACGCCTTCGCGCTCTTTTACCGTCATACCAAACACACGGCTGAGTACTTCAAACAGACCAGAGACAGCTTTTGACTCTGGGAAGTAAGGGCGCAGCTCTTCATCCGAGATCTCAAATAGGTGCTGCTTCTGTTTTTCGCTGTAGTAAGCGATGTCCCAAAGCTCCAGCTCAGACACACCAAACTCTTTTTCCGCGAACTGGCGTAGCTCTTCCACTTCACGCTCACCTTGAGGTTTTGCTTTCACCGCTAGGTCGTTCAAAAAGCCCAGTACCTGATCAGGCGTCTCTGCCATCTTGGTTGCCAGAGATTTCTCACTATAGGTGCCAAAACCAAGCATACGTGCGATTTCATGACGTAGCTTAAGTTGCTCGGTGATGATCTCGCTGTTATCCCATGTACCTGCATTTGGACCACGGTCTGATGCGCGAGTCACATACGCTTCATACAGCTCTTGGCGCAGTGCTTGGTTATCACAGTAGGTCATCACCGGCAGGTAAGATGGAATATCTAGTGTAAGAAGGTAGCCTTCTTGTTCTTTCGCTTCTGCGGCGGCTTTCGCTGCAGCTAATGCAGATTCCGGCATGCCAGCAAGCTCTGCAACGTCAGTGATCTGCTTGCTCCAACCCATGGTCGCATCAAGTACATTGTTTGAGAACTGCGAGCCCAGCTCAGACATGCGCTTGCTGATCTCACCGTAACGATGCTGCTCATCAGCTGGTAGGCCAATGCCCGACAGTTCGAAATCGCGTAGCGCATCGGTAATGGTTTTCTTCTGAGCTTGGCTCAGTGATGCAAATTCGTCGCTCGCCTTGATCGCTTTATATGCCTCAAACAAGCCTTTGTGTTGACCAACCCAAGTACCGTACTCAGAAAGCAGCGGCAAGCAGCTCTCGTAAGCTTCACGCAGTTCATCGCTGTTCACGACTGAGTTCATATGGCTCACTGGTGACCAAATGCGGCTAAGGCGGTCGTCCACCTCTTCAATTGGAGCCACTAGGTTATCCCAACTTGGTGAGGTATTACCTTCAAGTACTTGTTCTATCTTATTGCGACACTCTTCAATCACTTGCTCTACCGCTGGTTTAACGTGCGCAGGGGTGATCTGTGAAAACGGTGGTAGGTCCGTGAAGGTTAATAGCGGGTTAGACATATAAACATTCCTTTGGCTTGGAGACTTGCGTCTTTAAGTAATTGGGTCGTCTTACAGTATTGGGCTGAATTAGCTAATAATTACATGCGAATAGTTATTAAATAGTGTCCATAACCGCAAATTTCAATAGTAGAACCAATAACTAACCGTTCACCCTCACGACGACACACACATTTTGGGAAGAATTTCTTGGCTAGTGCGGTATATAATGGAGACAGAATACCCACCGACACCAACCACACTCTATAGCGAGAGTGTTACGAGAGTTTAATTTGTTAAGTTATCGCCACAGCTTCCACGCGGGTAACCATGCCGATGTGGTTAAGCATATTGTACAAAGCCTTATTCTTAATTCACTGAAGCAGAAGGACAAACCTTTTGTCTATCACGATACCCACTCTGGTGTTGGTCGCTACGACTTAACTCATGAATGGTCAGAAAAGACCGGCGAGTACAAACAAGGCATCGCTAGAGTTTGGGATCAAAAGCAGATTCCAGGAGAGATTCAAAGCTACCTAGACGCTATCGCCACTCTCAACAACGGTGAAAAGCTGCGTTACTACCCAGGTTCACCGCGTGTTGCGCGTGCTCACCTGCGTGAACAAGATCGTATGGTACTGACAGAGCTTCACCCAGCCGATCACCCACTGCTTGAGCAAGAGTTCCACCGCGATCGCCAAGTGTCTATCTACAAAGAAGATGGCTTCAAGCGACTAAAAGGCAGCCTGCCACCAAAAGAGCGTCGTGGTCTGGTTCTGATCGACCCACCTTATGAGCTAGCGAAAGAGTATCGTGACGTCGTAAACGCCATCTTCCAAAGCCATAAACGCTGGGCTACGGGCATTTACGCAATTTGGTACCCAGTGGTGAACCGCTGTGATATCGAAGACATGATCGAAGGGCTAGAAGGTCTTGGCATTCGCAAGATTCTGCAAATCGAACTCGGCGTATCTCCAGACACCAATGAACGCGGTATGACAGCTTCGGGCATGATCGTGATTAACCCGCCTTGGAAACTGGAAAGCCAGATGAAAGAGATTCTGCCGTTCCTAAAAGACGCGATTGCGCCAGCAACTGGCCATTGGAAAGTCGACTGGATTGTTCCTGAATAAATCATCTTGAATTTATTCAAATAGAATCAAAAACATAAAAGTGCAGCGAACCTCTCGCTGCACTTTTTCTTTATTAAAAGATAACTTTTTTCGTCTCAGCTTCGTCTTTTCTCACCGACCTTCGTCTTAAGGGTGTAGGTAAACCAATTCTTAGAGTGAGAAAGACCCCATGATTAAAGTTATCAGCTTCAAAATTTGCCCATTTGTTCAACGTGTTACTGCAGCGCTAGAAGCAAAACAGATCCCTTACGAGATTGAATACATCAGCTTGAAAGACAAACCACAATGGTTCCTGGATATCTCGCCAAACGGCCAAGTACCAGTGATGGTGACCGAGTCTGGCACAGCGTTATTCGAATCGGATGCGATTATCGAATACATCGAAGACGAGTTCGGTCCACTAGAGCAAGGCGTGACTAACGAACAACGCGCATTAGACCGTGCGTGGAGCTACCTAGGTTCTAAACACTACTTGGCACAGTGCGGTACCATGAGTAGCAAGGACCAAGCAACGTTTGAGGAGCGTGCAGAGAAGCTGATTAAGGCGTTCCACAAAGCCGAAAATCAACTGTCCGGTAACACCAAGTTCTTCAAATCAGATGAGATGAGCAATGTTGATATGGCGTGGCTACCTCTGCTGCACCGTGCAGCGATCGTGAAGGCACACTCGGGCTACGACTTCTTCTGTGGTTTGCCAAAAATGCAGACGTGGCAGAAGAACGTTCTAGAGTCAGGGTTAGTCGAAAAAACCGTTTCAGAAGATTTCGTTAAGCTGTTTAGCGACTTCTACCTAACCAACACCTATCTCGCTGATGGCAAGGACGTGCAAGCTCAGACCGGATGTGGCTCAAGCAGTTGCTGTGGCTAAACTTCTCATCCATTTCAACAAAGCGGAGTAATGTCTTATTCCGCTTTGTTGCGGTCTCATCGCTATTTGTCATAAGCAATGTCACTTTTTCCCATTTAGTAAATTGCTAGACTCGATTTATGATAGCAGCATAGGATAGGTAACAATTCATGTTGATAGCGTTGAGTTCACTCAGACGCACCCCAATGTAATTGTTATCAACAAAATTAATAAGCTCTTGGAGAAAGTAATGGCGACTCATTTTGATTATATCTGTATCGGCGGTGGTTCTGGCGGTATCGCATCAGCAAACCGTGCAGCAATGTACGGCGCAAAGGTTGCACTTATCGAAGCACAAGACCTAGGCGGCACATGTGTAAACGTTGGCTGTGTTCCTAAAAAGGTAATGTGGCACGGTGCTCAAGTTGCAGAAGCGATGAACCTATACGCAGAAGACTACGGCTTCGATGTAGATGTAAAAGGCTTCGACTGGAGCAAACTGGTTGAGAGCCGCCAAGCTTATATTGGTCGTATCCACCAATCTTACGATCGTGTTCTAGGCAACAACAAAGTCAACGTAATTAAAGGCTTTGCTAAGTTTGTTGACGAGAAAACGGTTGAAGTGAACGGTGAACACTACACAGCAGATCACATCCTGATCGCAGTGGGTGGTCGTCCTACGATTCCAAACATTCCAGGCGCTGAGTACGGCATTGATTCAAACGGCTTCTTCGATCTAGCTGAGCAACCAAAGCGCGTTGCGGTTATCGGCGCTGGTTACATCGCAGTTGAGATTGCGGGCGTTCTGCACGCACTAGGCACAGAAACACATCTATTCTGCCGTAAAGAGTCTCCACTACGTAGCTTTGACCCAATGATCATCGAGACGCTAGTAGAGGTGATGGACGCCGAAGGTCCAACGCTACACACTCACTCTGTACCAAAAGAAGTGGTTAAAGAGGCGGATGGCAGCCTGACTCTGCATCTAGAAAACGGTGAGAGCCAAAATGTTGATACCCTAATCTGGGCTATCGGTCGTCACCCAGCGACAGATGCAATTAACCTAGCATCAACGGGCGTTGAAACGAACGAGCGCGGCTACATCAAGGTAGACGAGTACCAAACGACTAACGTTCCTGGCATCTACTGTGTAGGTGACATCATGGAAGGTGGTATCGAGCTAACACCAGTAGCTGTTAAAGCCGGTCGTCAGCTTTCTGAGCGCCTATTCAACGGTAAAACCAACGCGAAGATGGACTACGATCTTGTTCCTACTGTTGTATTCAGCCACCCACCAATCGGCACCATTGGTCTAACGACTCAAGAAGCTGAAGAGAAGTACGGCAAAGACAACATCAAGGTTTACACGTCTGGCTTCACTGCAATGTACACAGCAGTAACCAAACACCGTCAACCTTGTAAGATGAAGCTAGTATGTGCTGGCGAAGAAGAAACTGTAGTTGGTCTACACGGCATCGGTTTCACTGTTGACGAGATGATTCAAGGCTTCGGCGTAGCAATGAAGATGGGCGCAACCAAAGCAGACTTCGACTCTGTTGTGGCCATCCACCCTACTGGTTCGGAAGAGTTCGTTACCATGCGTTAATCGCATAAGCGACATTATCGAATGATTAAGAAAGCAGACTCCGGTCTGCTTTTTTTGTGCCCGCTCTGAACTTTGCTCAAAATTTCAACGTAACAGACAAGGATTTCCTCTTAACGAAACATCGGAGTGTGTTATGAACCTACTGATTGAATCTTTTGAAGGCGGCATCTACCTTGCTTATCAAGTCACAGACCATAACCGTAGACTGGTAATGGACAGTGACCATCATCCGAAAAAGTTTATGAGCCTTAACCAAGTGCGTGATCACTTCAACGACCAATCAATCACGTCAGCGACCCTGATTCATAACAGCGCTTACGACGAAATGTGTGGTGAGCAGTGTGGTAGCGATATGCCACTCAGCGTTGACCTAAGATGGTGATTACCTATCTATTGCACAACAATCCAATTGAAAAGAGGACTTCTCAATAAGTCCTCTTTTTTGCCTACGCTGTTCTCGCTAACGCGCCATACGTCGATTTCTGCGCTTGATGTTGCCCTCACGAACAATGAAATCAAACAGCGGCGCAAACAAATTAGCAAACAGTATTGCGAGCATAATGCCTTCTGGATAGGCCGGATTGAGCACTCGAATTCCTATCGTCATCACCCCGATCAAAATACCGTAGGCCCACTTCCCTTTATTGGTAAAGGCTGCAGATACCGGGTCGGTCGCCATAAAGAAGGTACCAAAAGCCACACCACCAAGTACAAAGTGCCAATAGAAAGGCATAGAGAACATCGCATTGGTTTCTGAGCCGATCAGATTTAACAAACTAGAAGTCGCCACAAGACCAACAATCACCCCTGCGACAATCCGCCATGAAGCTATCTTCATCACGATGAGTGCCAAACCGCTGAGCATAATGAGCAACGATGATACTTCCCCCATCGAACCTGGGATATTACCGATAAAAGCATCCATCCAAGAGATTGATTCTCCGGTCATGTTGTTCATCAACGCACTGTTACCGCCCTCATACCATTGGCTCAATGGTGTCGCACCTGAATAACCGTCTGCCGCTACCCATACTAAGCCACCAGACATGTTAGCTGGATAAGCAAAGTAGAGGAAGGCACGCCCCGCAAGAGCTGGGTTAAGGAAGTTACGGCCTGTACCACCAAAGATCTCTTTGGCAACCACAATACCGAAGGTGATACCCAATGCAGCTTGCCAGAGTGGAATCGTTGGCGGCAGTATCAGAGCAAACAGCACCGAACTAACGAAAAAACCCTCGTTCACCTCATGCTTGCGCACAATGGCAAACAACACCTCCCAAAAGCCCCCTACAACAAACACGGTGGCATAAACAGGTAAGAAATAGAGAGCACCAAGCCACATCTGACTTAGCCAACCACTTGATGTGAGAGCTTCTGCGCTACCAAAGGCCCAAGCCAAACGCCAGTTTCCCTCAATCACGGCTAACAGCTCTGCACCAGAGTAGGTCGCACTCAACCCCATGACAGCTTGATGACCGACGTTATACATACCCCAAAACATCGCAGGAAAAGTTGCTAGCCACACCATGATCATAATGCGCTTGAGATCGATACTGTCTCGGACGTGGGTCAGCCCCTTATTCACATGGCCGGGTGTATAGAATATGGTCGCTGCCGCTTCATATAATGGGTACCATTTTTCGTACTTACCACCCGCTTCGAATTGAGGGGAGACCCCCTCTATCCACTTCTTCAATTTCATATCTTTGTAACCTCATTTCAGTGAGTCACTAGCAATACGAAACAAACCGTGTTTGAGAGCAATTTAGATAAGCCCTAGCAATAATTAAACCCTCACATATTTACCCAACTTCAGCTTTGAGATAGAAAATGTAAGGCTCAAGTTTTGGGGAGAAGATCACATGTTGAAATTTTCATCCTTCTTCTTAAAAATGCGACTCATTAGCTCATTTTTTCATATGTAATTGATAAAAATGTCGAAAAAACATCGAAAACTCTTATAGAATGCTCGCATAATAAAGATATAAAAAAGATCAGTTGTGCAAAAACAAAGCAGTGGCTCCACTGAGGTTTTCTATCACCTCATGGATCTGTCAGATAAAGAAAAAAGTCTTTACCTAGAGCGATTAAAGGCTGAACAACCCGGCTTATACCAACAAGTTCTTCCACTTATTAACGAAGAACCTTCAGAGCAGATCACATCGCTGTTCGGCTTCCACGCACAGCAAGCAACCGAAACAGAGCTCGACCTCACCAACACCTTAGTAGACAAGTACCAGATCTCTCATGAGCTGGGGCGCGGTGGTATGGGAATTGTTTATGCTGCGAGCCGAGCAGACAGAACCTTCGAGCAAGATTTAGCGGTGAAATTCATTCAACCCGCACTCTCGCATATCCTTGGTGAACACGCGCTATTTCAAGAGGCGCAACTGCTTGCTCACCTCAATCACCCTTGTATCGCCAAAGTGTTCGATGGTGGGGTCTATGAGGAGTCAGTCTACATCGTGATGGAGCGTGTAGAGGGGGAAACGCTCTCGCTGCACTTGCAGAACCGTTCTTTGAATGAAAAACAAAAGCTCAATCTATTTAAAGAGATCTGTTCTGCTATCGAACACGCACACCAAAAGCAGGTACTGCACGCCGATCTCAAACCAGAAAACATCTTAATTGATCCACTAGGCTCACCTAAGATTCTGGATTTCAACCTGACTCAAAAGGTTAAACAGCCAGTTCCAGACAAAAACACCGATGTATCTCTGCTCACAGCTTATAGCAAGGCTTACGCAAGCCCAGAACAAGCTGCTGGGCAATTTCTGACTCAGCAAAGTGACATCTATTCTCTGGGTAAAATTCTGGCACTGATATTCGATTCTTCTTCCAACTTGGATATCGATCTTATCGTTGAAAAAGCGACACACCATGAGCCTTATAGACGCTACGCCAGCGTGAGTGAGCTGCGCCAAGACGTTGTACGCATGTTGGAGTGTCGCCCTATTTCGCTTCGAGAGAAACATCCACTCCATGCCCTATCTAAGCTACTGAAACGCCGCCCAGTACAGAGTGCCTTGACCATCCTGTTATTGATTTCAGGCGCGACCTTCTCGACCGCAATCTTCAACAAGAACCTGCAACTGCAAAAAGAGAAGCAGGTTGCCGAGGAGATGATGTACGAGGTAACAAGCCTGCTGTTTCATGCTAAGGGCAGTGATGCTGCCAAAATGTCGGTAGGTACCATGCTCGAACTAACAAGACGTCGAATATTGTCAAACCCAGATTTACCCAAAGACGTTAAGCAAAAAATGCTACTGGCAATGCTTACGCCAGCGCCAGAAAAATCCGTGACTAATAAAAATAAACCAAATTCATCTAGTAACTGATTATGAAAAAAGCTCTCTTACCTTTTATTGCAACGTGCGCTTTGAGCCTAACCGCACACGCTGATGATAACCAACCTCTGACTGGATATTTCATCGATTCACCAGTTTCAGGGCTCTACTACGAGACCAGCTCAAATCTCTCGGGCACCACCGATAAAGGGGCATTCCAATACAACTCTGGTGATATTGTGAGCTTTTTTATTGGCACCGATAACTCGGGTTACCTGCTGACTACTCTATCTGGCCAAGAAGTCATTACGCCAACGTTGTCATCGACCCGCCCAAGTCGCAGCATCAATATGACGCGCCTGTTATTGTCATTAGATGACACGCCGGAGCACCGTGATGAGATCATCCTAGCCAGCAAGGTGTTGTCGGATGTCGAGTTTCAAAAGAAACTTAAAAACCTAGATTTAAGCTACCTAGATGACCAAGACCTTGGGATCGATTTGGTTTCCGTTAAGGAAGCGGCTGAACACCTAAATCAGAGTCAGGAATACATCAAGGATAACTTTGCATCTGAAGAGATCATCTTCTCTCCAAAAGACAAAGTGCTACACAACATCATCATCGCCAAAAAGGATTATGCGGGCAGAGCCTGCTTCTACGATCTGGCTCATCAGGCTAACCCAAAATATAAGGGGCCAATTGGCGAGTTAAGCTACCAGATTACTGACACTGAGCTGATTCAGTTCCCAGGAACGGGCGACTACTTCAATGGCTGTAACCTGCGCCCTTACCACACACCTCAAAAAATCATCCGTGAGCCATTATCCGTTGGCGATAGTTGGACAGGCTTTACTAGTTGCGCACAAACGGGCTGCACTCGCCACGACCTAAGTGGGTTCTCAATCGAAGACTACAACGATGAAGGAGACTGGAAATATCGAACGGTCGCTTTGGACTTCGATACCGAGACCGAACTCTTGATGGAGAAAACTCAAGGCTTGGGCCAGAAGGAGCATATGCGTCATGCCAACAAGGGCGAGATGATCTGGTTCACCTACACCAATGAGCGTGGTAACCACATTCCTTATGAAGGTATCTGGCAGCATACCCAATACCAGCACGCGGACATCATCACAGAGTGCCTACTGGTAAAGGATAAACGCATTCTGCTAGGGCCTAGCGAACCTGAAACCTGTCCGACAAACCACCAGCAATACACAAAAGATGTGACTGAAAAGTTTGGCGACATGTGGTGGTTGAGTAACCCAGAGCCAACAGCATCCCTTGCTCAGATGAATGTTTCAGTTCGTTGGTACGACTCCATACCTCAACAGCATTTCACGGCGTGGGAATACCTGCCTGCAGGTAAAAACTGGGACCAAGGCATCCTCTACAGATTCAAACAAAAAATTTCGCTAAACCCAGATAAATCCCATAATATCAGCACCCTATCTGTTTCTGAGTTTACTAAAGTGAGGTCTAACAGCTAATGGCAACTGCAACTCCAGATATCACACAGATCATCCACCAGTGGCAATCCGGTGACAAAAGCGCCGAAGCAGACCTGTACCAATTCGCTTACCTGCAGCTTCGTCAGATCGCTCAACAAGAGCGTAATCGTAGTGCACAAAAATACGGTACCGATAACCAAGTGCTGAGCGACAGCATGAACAGCACCACCGCGTTAATTCACGATGCCTACCTGAAGATATCGTCTTCAGACCTGCAATCGATCGAGAACAAAAAAGATTTCTTTTTGATGGCGGCTAAGGTGATGCGCCAGATTCTTATCGATAACGCTCGCCACCTTCAGGCACAAAAGCGTCAGCAGATGACCATAATTAGCGACCAAGACGGTGATAAGTTTGAGCAGTTCATGATGATGGACAAAGCCATTGATAACTTTAGCATTCACTATCCCCGTCAATCTCAGGCGCTGAAGCTCAAGTATCTAATGGGCATGCGAAACTATGAGATCAGCGAGCTACTTGAGTGCAGCGCGAGCTTGATAGAGAAAGACCTCAAATTCTCCCGTTGTTGGTTGCAAAGCAAACTGGTTTAACATGAAAAAACGCCTCTGTTTCTTGGTTGTATCTGGCTGTGGAGCCTTCGCTCTGCTTCCACCTTGGCTTGCTTCTGAAGAAGTGAATGCACCCCGTTTAATCGGAGGTGACTCGTTACGTTCAGTCAAAAAAACCGCTGCTGAAGGCGCACAAACCGCCATGAACGCTCAGCCTACGCAAAGCCGTACCTCATCAACGACACTGATAAAAAGCAAAGCCGAGACAACCCTGTCAGAGGTTTCATTCCCAGCAGCTACTTTCGAAAGCCAAACAGATCGATTTGAGGACCCAGCTGAGAAATTTTACAGCGATACCGAAACCTTGATTGTCGCTGACGACAAAGACCGCGCCGATCGCAACCAGAAACCACAAGTAAACCCAGCAGTACAGCAAAGTATTCAACACGAAATAAATCAATGGTCCTTTACCGAAAACTCTCCGATTAACTACTCGATTGATGTTACCGGCCTATTTGAAGACCCTGATGGTGACTTGCTGACGACGCAGATTGCTGTCAATCATCCGAAATTTTCGGTTTCAAATCTCGGTGGTAGAACGAGTGTCCAAGGCACCCCAAAAGTTGGAGAAGCGCCCACTCAGCTGATTGCTCGCGCTAAAGATGATTATCACGGCTCGGAAGAGAATGCCTGGGTGACCACCAGCTTTTCACTCCCATCCATGTCTTCAGGTTTAGAGGAAGATGGCTTACACCCTTTGATCGGTGAAACTTGGTATCGACTAGAAACCAACCACCAATTTGCTGGTAAGACCTACAACTATGAAAAGGTCTACTGTGAAGCCTTTAAGTTTATCAATGATGAAGTGTTCTTTGCCTCTTCAAGCAATCTAACCACCTGCCCAAGTGAGCATGACCTGCGTAAAGTTGGAGGGTATCATGTCGATGGCGATACCCTAGTTGTCTCTAGCAATCAGTCCATTTTTGACACCGACATGCGCTGGAAAATTTTAGAGACCTACCCAGATCACCCGACTTTCACGACCGCTCATGTGACGCAAGTGAAAATGGGCAATGAGTATGAGACCTATACGGTGGCCTCGAGAGCGCAAATAGAACAGCGCATAAACACCGTGACAGGTTTAGAAGCTCTGCAGCTAACACCACTCAACTATATGTATTTAGCTAACGATGGCCACTACTACCTAGGCTGGTATGGCATGCATATTAGTAACTACCAACTCGGTAACCCAGATTGGCCAGATCAAATGGACGGCGACCTCAATGTCCAGTCTTACAACACCACAGTGGTTTGCGAAGATTTGCTCGACAAATTTGATCACTTCTCCGTTGGCGGGCAAGGGGTATACGGCGACATCATTGGTCAAACCGTGGGTGAACAACTTGAGCCTATCGAATGTGGATTGCAACCACTAGGCCACCTTCAGTACTCTTATTTTGATGTTGATTTCTTCGAGTTCGATAAGTTCAAACATGGCGAAGTATTTAGCATCATACTCCGCCCCAAGAAAGAGTGGCGTCATAAGGTTGAAGAGATGAAACTCAATGTTCGATATCTAGACCCTAACGCTTAAAAACTCCATAACGCCTGCAAGCCGGTACTAAATGTATAGGTATCGGCTTCAGGTAGTGTCGCATTAACTTGCTCAGTTTCGTACTCAGTACATTTTCCATCAATCATGGTTTTACAATAACTGGTGGTCACGGATTCGGTGTCCGACTGAAAGCGCTTTTCATAACCAAACATGGCGTACCAACCAAGATGTAGACCTGGTCTCAATTCATAGCTGACACTGCCCTCAATCGCCGCTCGGTAACCGAAATCGTAAAAGTCTACGTCTTCAAAACGAGTATTTGAGGTGACACTCCAAACCGGCAAACCAAATGTCGCTTTACCACTCACATGCCATTTATCTGCTAAGTTTAGGCTACCGTTGTCGTAAGCAAGACCTACATCCACAAAGATATCTGTAGAGGTCTCTTCCCAAGTACCATAAAAATACTTGTTCCCATCTTCGCTGAAGTTTTTAACACCATAGCGAGTAAATGTTTGATAGGTAAGAGAAGGCCCACCAATCACGCGCCAATTGTCTTGTAATTTATAGTGAAGTTGAATGTTGGTGGCGGTCTTCAAGTACTCCATTTGGTTATGCTGAACTGAAGATCCATTGTTCACCCAATCTTCTTTTGAGCTTTGAGGAGAAAAGGAGGCCAAAGCATCAATTGAGAAATCAAAATCCTCATTAACGTAATACAAACCACCGGTATTTAAAATCGGGTTGGTCACCGTTACGTCTGACTTGAGTCCTCCGTAGTACTCTTGGTAATTCACATTTTCTAACCCAACCGTAAAATACGAGTACCCATACTTATCGCTGCCCTCTGTTGTTTGCGCCACAGCAACAAACGGCAATAAGCTCAAACCTATCCATTTTTTCATTTTTATTATCCACTCAGCCAATTCGGGGCAGCATGCTATTGAAATTGGAAATCAATTTGAAGAGCGCTCAAGCAAATAAAAATCAAATAAATTTTACGGTTTTTTTCTGGTTTTACGTGTGTTGAAAAAGCGATCAATCCCAAGTAAAACATTCACCCAATTAATATAAGTCTCAGAAAATGAAACAAATAGGGCTTGGCTAGAGCTCTCTACAAAGGATATGAAATGAAAAAAGTTAGTTTACTAGCAGCGTCAGTGGCTTTCGCTCTAACCGGTTGTGGTGGTTCTGATGGTGACAGTTCTGGTGCAACACCAGGTGGCGTTGTGATTACCGCTATCGATGGTTATTTACAACACGCAGAAGTGTGGGTTGATACAGATGGCAACTTCGAACTTGATGCCTCTGATAAGAAGCTCCAAGTCGAAACAGATGAAAATGGTCAATTCACGCTACCAAACGAGCACAAAGACAGCGTTGTATTTATCAAAGCAATCAAAGATAAAACAATCGATAAAACACGCGGTCTAGTTGCAAACGACTTCGAACTAGCTACAACAGCAGGTTCAACCATCATCAACCCAATGACAAACATGGTTGTTGAACAACTAGAAGCTGCAAAAGCTGCTGATACAGAGCTGACTCAAGAGCAAGCAGAAGAAAAAGTTGTTAAGTCAGTGACAGACTCAGGCCTAACAGCATCTCAAGAGCTTATCTTTGGAGACTACATTGCAGATGGCACTGAGGAAGCAAAAGCACTAAACGCTATCGGTGAAACACTGGTTGATAATTCAGAATTAACTGTCGAAAAACAACTAGAACTGACTGACGCTGTTGCTGCAGAAGCTCAAGCAATCATTGAAAATAAAGAAAGCTTGGATGACTTCTCGCCTATCGTAAATATTCCTGCAGATGATAGCCCTATCACGGTGACACCTAACTCTCGTCCAGTAGATAGTGAAAATGGTGTATTGAAAGACATTACTCTCGCTCCTTCAGATATTTGGTTAGACCTAGATGCTTCTACTTTTTTCCAAGATGCAGAAGGCGATACATTAACGTTTGAACTCAAAGAGCTCGCTGACGATCTAAATGGGCTAGTGATCGATAGCAACACGGGCATTATCAGTGGCGACCTTACTAATGCTGGTACTTACGATTACCAAATCTTCGCAAAAGATGAGCATGGTGCATTGTCATACCCGCTGAATCTTAAAGTCATTAAGCTAGCTGAAAACCTAGCTCCAGAAGTTGTCGTAGAAGAGCAACAAAGACTGCAAGACGTCATAAATGGCTGGCTACTTCAAGAAGGTGAGGTGTTTAACCAAACAATCGACTTAGCAGGCTTATTTAACGATACCGATGGTGACATCGTTAAATATCGTTCTGGGGGTCTAACTGTTGATGGGTTAACTATTACCCCAACGGAAGACACAAGTTCAATCGTTACTATTTCGGGCACACCAAGTAAGTCATACCTAGCAGGACAAACTTTCAATGTCGGTGGCGTTGATAATGATAACGAACCAACCTACGTGACATTTACGTTACCTGAAATCTTAGAAGGTACACCAGTAGAACCACCACAACCAGAACTAGGCTTCACTCAAGCACACTTCGATAAAGGTGGCGTATGGCAAATGGGTAGCTTTGACTACGGTGATGCAGAGGTAGCATTTGCATCTCTACGCGTAAACAACGGCCAGAATGAACTATGTTTTGCGACAGATGACTCAAGTGACTTCTCAACACTTAGTCGTGAAGACTGGTTAAGCACGCTAGACAACATGCAGCACAACTACTGGGATCTTGGTCGTGAGAATCTACTCAAAGATGACGACTGTTTCGCAGTCACATTAAACAATAACGGCACTGTCGATTTACCTGGTGATGCAGGTACAGATACGGCAACAATGCTTTACCAAAATATCACGAAAGATGGTGATTATCAGGTTGTGATGCTAATTGAAGAGTCTACTGGTCATAAAGAGCTGTTTTGGATGGACTCAACAGAAGTAGAAGATGGTGTTAACTACAACTCGTTCTCTTACCCAAGCCAAAACGACATGACTGTTGATGTAACGCTTGATGAATACCTACTTGTTGATGATGACGGTGGATATAACGACCTTTACCCTTTACTGGATAAGTTTGCTTACTCAATGACGGGTAAGAATGCTGAGAATCTTGCAGAGGGCACGTACACAGCAACACCAATCACCGAACCAGGTGAAAGCTGGTCAGATAATTGGCTTGTTGGTGAAAATGTTGATGATTACGATGAAACGCTGATCAATCCATACCTAGGTCTAGTTGAAGACAACGACGATTGTAACTGTGTTGTAACTCGTCGCTACTTTACTTACCGCGACTTTGGTGAACTAACTATCGGTGTTGGCGATCACAACAAAGGTTATAGTTACGGCCATGATGACAACGGCTTTTTCTTTATCAAATCAAATCAAGAGGAAGCGATCAAACGCATCCACGACGCTTGGGGCAAATAACTAACTCCCCTATCTAATACATAGCCCCGCTCTCGCGGGGCTTTATTCACCCAACAGATACAAACACTCACAACACATTCACTTCAGAAATCACCCAATATTTCATCCACTTTTTATAAGATTCTTTACGGTTTTTTCCTTATTTTCCGTATCTTGAACCACAGTCTCCTACACGGTAAAACCTTGCCAGTTTTTATAAATCACTTCAAATAAGTACAGATTTCACTCGGTAAGGATGAAAAGAATGAAGAAGGTTAGTTTACTAGCAGTGTCAGTGGCAATTGCACTGTCAGGTTGTGGCGGTTCAGACGGTGGCTCATCAGATGGAGCGACACCGGGCGGTATTGTGATTACAGGTTTCGATGGTTACTTCGAAAATGCAGTTGTATTTGACGACGTTGGTCAACCTGGTGTTCTAGAGGTTGGCACAGATACCATTTTTGGTTTAACCGACAAAAGTGGCAAAATCACGCTTCCTGCAGACACTGAGATTGATGGAAAACTAGCACTAAAAACACTCCGTCCTGGTGATATGGACAAAGCTCTAGCTAATGAACTATATGCACTGAATCCTAACGGCAAAAATGTTTCTGAGTTATTGGCAACATACACCGAAGATAGCGATCACGAAGGTCAGCCAATGGCTAACAGTGTTGTGTTCCGCACCCCTGAAGGTACAGATAAAACTTCATTAGTTATCTCGCCGATTACCGATCTTGTTGCTATCGAAATGCAAAAAAACGATAGCTCAATTGAAGCTGCAACAGCTACTGTCAATAAAGATCTAGGCGGTTCGGTTGAAGAGCCTATCGATCTATTTTCAGACTTTGTAGCTACATCAAAAGACGATCTTGAAAGCGCCCAGCTACACAAAACAGCACAAATTCTTACAGAATCAAAAGCTCAAGATCCTACAGCCTACGCAAACAATGCAAATAGCATTACAGAAACCGCTGTAGAAGCATCTAAAGAGATCGTAACAGAAGAGAACATGGGCTCTGATGAACTTGTGAACGAGAAGCCTGTTATCGATCCAAGCCAACCAGAAACCGCTGTATCTAACTACAAGCTACTCGTTGACTCTAGTGCACAAGCTACCCTTGAATCTGAATTTAAGAAATTAGAAGTCATTGAAGGCCAAGGGTTTACGCATACTATTACTATCCCTGAAAACTTATTCCAAGATAAGTACAGCGCTGAAGGAGCGTATCAAAGCATTGCTACCGCTCGCGCGAAAGTGAATGGTGAACAAGAGATTACTGTTACGCTAGAGGGCGAGATATTAACAGTCTCAGCAAAGGAAAGCTTTGTACCAACCCTAAGCAGCTACATTGTGACTCTAACAGCTGATGATCGTGCCACTGCTGGTTCAAAAGTACTGAGTGAACTAAATACTACATTCTCATTCGATGTTTCGCTGGTAAACACTGCACCAAAAGTAGATCCAGAAGCACAATCAGAAATACAGCGCGAGATTACTGACAACTGGGTAATGAAACAGGGTGAAGCGTTCTCAGAAGAACTATCTGTTAGCGGCCTATTTACAGACCGTGAGGACGATACTCTAACTTATGACTCTAACATTAGCTCTGTTGTAAAAGGTCTGACATCAAAATACGATGCTAAATTAGGCAAACTAATTATCTCAGGTCACCCGGAAACGCCAACAGAAGATATCAAACAGTTCAACATCACTGCCGATGATGGACACGCTGCAACATTCATGGTTTCAGAGCCAGCAAGTTTTGATTTACCAGTTATTGCGATCGGTGATATTGCTATCGACAAGGCGGTTGAAGCCGAGCTTCAAAAGACTATCACTAACACCTGGTCACTTAAGGCTGGTGAAGAGTTCTCTGAGCAGCTGGATATTAGTGAGTTATTTACCTCAAATGTTTCTGGTGACGTTGAATACTACGCAAACTACGCTGCTCACGACAATGAGCCAGCAAGCAATCCAATCCCTGGTGTTTCCGTAAATGTAGACGCAAGTGGCTTAGTCACACTGAAAGGTACACCTACATCGGAAACTAATGGTGTCATGCTCTACGTAGCTAAAGGGATTAACTTCTCTGGCGATGAAGAGAATGATATTGAATCTAAAATTGTTGCCTTTGCATTACCAAATGTACAGCCAAGTGATGAGGTTGATCCACCAGCACCAGAACTCGGATTTACAGAAGCACACTTCAATAACCAAGAGTGGAAGATGGGGAGCTTTGCTCCAAATGACGGTGAAATAGCTTACGCAAGTTTAATGAAGAACGATTCCACTGGTGGTTTGAAATTTTGTTGGGGTGCAACGAATGGTGACAGTTCTCCTTACGAAGCCAATATCGGTCATAGCTTTAGAAATAATGGTTTAGCTCTAGGGGACGGCAGTGAAATCATTGAGATGCTAAAAGAGCTCGATGATGCAACTGGGTATGTAGATGCTCAAGAGAAAGACTGTTGGACTGTAAGCCTAAACGATGGGAAGCTTGATGATGGTGAAAGCCGCTATGAAATGCTTTACCAAAAGAAAACTGAGGTAAATGGCGAAGCTCAATACCAGATTCTGGTTAAGATCGGCACTGATGAGCTGTTTTGGCTAGATTCAACAGACACACCATTCGCACAGATTCAACCTCTTGAAAATAAAGTAAGCGAAGGTACTGTTGAATTTGATTTGATGGTAGAAAGCGACGGTGAAGGTGATAACACTGAGTTAACGTATAGCTTTGGCCAGTATAGCTATGACCAAGCAACTTACAACTATGACTCTGTTGTACCAGAAGGCTTTCACACTCCAGGTGAATGGGAGCTAGTCGCTGATGATGTGGACAACCCATTACTTCAAGCTCAAGAAACAGGTGAGATGTCAGATTATAAAACTCGCTTCCGTTACATTGGTCGTGACTTTGGCGATTTTTACATCGGTATGATGTGGAGCCGTGAACCTGGGCAAATTCCAGGTCAAGTTTACCAATCTGCCCCTGAATACGGCCTATTCTCTAGCGATAAAGATAAGATGTTCAGCATTGTAGATAACCTACCAATGATGTCTGTAGACTAAGCAAAAACAAGAAACCCCAGCACATCGCTGGGGTTTCTTTTATCTGGACCTTTTGGCCTATGGTAACTCAAATACTATTTAAGCTACTTCACACACATCACGTTAAGAAGTGATGAGCCTTTAAGTTGAGTGACATTGCCATTCGTAAACAGGCCTTTCTTCTGTGCGCCCCAGTACGGAAGGTGCATTGGCCAGTCTTTTTGCTCCATTACTTTTGAATCTAAAATGGTTTGCCAATCATCTTCACTCAGTAGCTCCATACCCAAACCATTACACGTCTTTTGTGCTTGGTCGTAATCTAAGCGACTCCAAGGTTTACCTTGCTCCATGTAAAACTGTTGTTTGCCATCAAGAATGTAAGGAACAGAATAAGTCTTACCAGACACAGAAGCGGTTAAACGCACCTCGACCTCTGCATCACTGCTGCTTTTCGAATTATCCGGCAGAGATTGAATTGCCATCGGCTCAGAAGCGGGTTTGCTTACTGCTTTTGGAGCAGGAGCCTTAGGTGCTGGCGCAGAAGCTTTGGCAACCGCTGCCGTCGCAGGTGCTTTTGCCGCAGTACGCTCAATAGGTTGCGCTTCTACTCGAGCTTTAGGAGCTGCTGCTTTATCCGCTTTTGCAGTCGCGGCCGCCAGTGGTGCTACATTAGTTGATTGAGATTTATCAACCATACGTATGAAGGCTTCTTTGTAGCCCGATACCTTACGAACCTGAAGCAGCTCCTTGCGTGCATCAGCATAATTAGAGTATGGGCCAATCAAGCAGCGATAGTTACCTTGCTCTGGTTTCATCCATACATTAGTCGAGATGTTTTTGTAGATAGGTTTCGCTTTCTCTAATGGCAGTGGGTCATTGAGCAGGCCACACTGAACCCAGAATAGATTGCTTTCTGAATGGGTTTTGGGTGCTTTACTCCCCCATATTCCTTTGCCGATTGGACAAGAAGCTTCTAGTTGAGGCAGCTGGTCTGTGCTGGCTTGAGTCGCATCACAAAGCACCGATTCCGCATGTACTTGGCCAGACAACGACGCCCCAACCGCGAGCAACGCTAACCCCAACCCTTTACGAGAACCACGACATACTGCATTTATTGTCAATTTCATACCCATCACTCAACCCTCAAGGGTAAAATTATTACCGACTTGGTGTCGATAAAAAATGAATTCCATTTAAGACATTATTGACTACATCAATAACTCATAGTTCCTAAACTATAAGCAAAAAAAGAGCCGTAATTGCTTACGACTCTTAGTTTAGTGAGCTTTTTTATTAAAAATCAATCGCTCGGGATCAACCTTTATAGATTTTCGGGTTAAATACGTCGCGTAACCAGTCACCAAGTAGGTTAATTACCAGTACTAGCGTTACCAGCACCACACCTGGGAAGGCAGTAATCCACCATGCACCAGAGAAGATGTAGTTAAAGCCGATGCTGATCAATGCGCCAAGTGATGGCTGGTCTACCGGAAGGCCAAGGCCTAGGAAAGAAAGTGCCGCTTCTGACATGATGGCATTTGCCACCTGTACCGTAGAGATAACCAGAATTGGAGACAGACAGTTCGGTAGAATGTGGCGGAACATGATACGAGGTGCTTTAAAGCCCATCACTCGTGCCGCTTCCACATACTCTTTCTTCTTCTCTGCCAATACCGATGCACGAATCGTACGCGCATACTGCGGCCATTCGGCAATACCGATGATCACCACCAGCATCACTACTGCATACTGGGCGTAGAAATCACTACCAAAGCTCGCCTTAAAGATAGCCGAAACAATGATCGCAACCATCATGGTTGAGAAAGAGAGCTGAACATCGGCGAAACGCATTAGGAAGCTATCGATACGACCACCGAAGTAACCCGCTGACAAACCGATGATGATACCCAGTGTTAGCTGAAGACCTACCGCCAAGAAACCAATCGTTAGTGACAGACGAGAGCCGTAAAGCATGGTCGATAGAATGTCACGACCTTGCTCATCCGTACCCAATAGGAAACGCTCATCACCATCTTCCATCCATGATGGCGGTAGCTCTGAGTCCATGATATCAATAGACGTCACATCATATGGATCAGTCGGCGCGAGAATCGGTGCAGCCAGAGCCATCACCAAGAATGCGGTAAAAACAGCGAAGCTGAACATCGCCACTTTGTCACGTAAGAAGTAGTACAGAATGTCTGACTGCTTAAAGCGCTCCCAACGAGATGGAGCTGTTGTTGATTGTTCCATGATTATGCTCCTTTCCCTGTAATGTTCACTGTTGGGTTAATGATGCCGTATAGCAAGTCAACAATGGTGTTGGTTACTACGAAAATCAGACCAACGAAGATAACGTATGCGGTAATCAGTGGTGTATCCACTCGGTTAATCGCTTCAAGGAATAGGAAGCCGGTACCCGGCCACTGGAATACGGTTTCAGTAAGAATGGTGTAAGCCACCATGGTGCCAATCTGAACACCACCCACCGTTAGTACAGGTAACATGGTGTTTTTTAGCGCATGTTGGTAGTAGATCTTGTTCAGTGGTAAGCCTTTCGCTTTACCGAACTTGATGTATTCAGAGCTCAGTACTTCCAGCATCTCAGAACGTACCAGACGGATGAACAGCGGTAGCATGATAGAAGCGAGTGCAATACTTGGCAAAACTAAGTGTGCAAGGCCATCCAACGTAAAGAAGCCAGACTCCCAACCAAGCCAATTGGCGGTTTCACCACGTCCATAAGAAGGCAACCAACCAAGCTCAATAGAGAACACATACATCAGCATAATGGCCGTTAAGAACACCGGGATAGAGATACCGATACTACTGCCCGCCATGACTAGCTTGGTAAAGAAACTTTTTGGGTGAATCGCCGAGTAAACCCCAAGTGGGATCGACAAACAAACAATGATAAGCGATGCACCAAACACTAACTCAAGTGTGGCCACCAGCTTGTCTAAGATAACGTCCACAGCAGGACGCTTAAAGAAGTACGAAGTACCGAGATCACCCTGTAGAGCAGCGCCTACAAAGCGAGTGTATTTTGTAATGAAGGGATCGTTGAGGCCCAGCTCATCACGCAGCGCTTGACGCTCCGCTTCTGAAACAGACTGACCTACCAACTCACGTAACGGGTCGCCCAGGTTATCCTGAATGGCAAACGCCACCAAACTGATCACAAACATCACTATCAGTGCCTGAAACAGGCGCTTGACCAGAAACGTAAACATTCCTTGCCCCTTATCTATCCATGACTATCTAGTTAAGTCCGTAACTAGACAACAAATATTCAGTCTTAAAAAAGGTATCTAGCCAGACTGAAGGAAGACTAAATACCGAAACTTAATAGAACAACTTAAAAAGCGAGAGCCTGAACCAACAGGCTCTCACATCTAGCAAGCTAGATTACTGTACAACTAGGTCGCCGAAGTAAGGCATAACCATTGGGTTAACTACGTCAGCAGCACCAACGTTAGACTTAGCGCCCCACGCTTCACTTTGCCAGTGTAGCGGTACGAATGCTGCGTCGTTGTAAAGTGTTGCTTCAACGCCTTTCAGCATTTGAGAACGCTTAGCTGGATCAGTTTCAGTGTTAGATGCTTCTACTGTTGCATCCATCTCTGGGTTTGAGTAACCAGAACAGTTGTACTGACCACGGCCAGTCTCTTCGTTACGAGTCATAGTTAGGAACTCGTTGAAGTTCGCTGAATCTTCTGTATCTGAGTGCCAGCCGATCATCATCATGTCTGCTGAACATAGGTCGAACTCAGGCCAGTATTGCGCTTTAGGCATTGTTTTCAGATCAACCTTGATGCCGATCTTAGACAGCATTGCTGCAGATGCTTGAGCAACTTTCGCATCGTTCACGTAACGGTTGTTTGGTGCCATCATTGTTAGCGTGAAGCCGTCTGCGTAGCCCGCTTCTTTCATCAGCTCTTTCGCTTTCTTAAGATCGTAACGTGGCACTAGCTCCTCGTTGTGACCTGCATAGCCTGTTGGGCTTTGCTGACCAGCGGCTGTTGCGAAGCCTTTCATGATCTTCTTAACGATACCTTCGTTGTTGATTGCGTGAACAATCGCCTGACGAACGCGAACGTCTTTCAGTGCTTCGTTGCTGTTTTGGTTCATTTGGAACGTGATGATACGAGTACCAGGTAGCGTCACAAGGTCGATGCCTTTCGCGTTCTTAACACGTTTGTGATCGTTTGGTGCTACTGGGTGAATCATGTCTACGTCACCAGAAAGAAGTGCTGCTACACGCGTTGCGTCTTCTTTGATTGGTACTAGCGTTAGGTTATCAACGTTACCTTTTGTCTCTGTGTCCCAGTAATCGTTGAAACGTTTGAACTGAACTTTTACGCCTTGCTCACGCTCAGTAACGATGAATGGACCTGTACCAGAAACGTTAGTCGAAGCGAACGAGTTGCCGTGCTTAACTAGCTCTGACTTATCTTTACCATCCGCAGTCTTACCAGAGTAGAACTTGCTGTCCATTGGGAAGATGTAAGTCGCTGTTTGTAGTACTAGTGGGTAAGCCGCTTTCGATACTAGCTCAACTGTGTAGTCATCCACTTTTACCATTTTCTCGTATGGCGTGAAGATAGACTTAAAGTCTGGAGACGCTTGTAGACGCTCGAAAGTCCACACAACATCGTCAGCTGTTAGTTCGTTACCAGAGTGGAATTTCACACCCTTACGTAGGTTAAAGCGGAAAGTCGTTTCATCAACACGCTCCCAGCTAGATGCTAGGCGGCCTTCAAAATCCATCTCTTGAGTGAAACGTACTAGAGGGTCAAACACCATGTGAGACATTTGCAGTGTGCCACCAGACAGCTGCTCGTGCGGGTCAAGTGATACTGGGTCAGCTGCGTAGCCAACGGTAATATCTGCTGCTGCTGCACTAAAGCTTAGGCCAGCTGCCATCAAAGCGACTGCTAATTTGCTTTTCATGGTTTTCATTTGCATAACTCCTTCATGCGGGAATCCAGATCCCTAGTTGTTGTATTTGCGTCTGTTTTATTTTTAAAGCGAGCTCAACCTCACCCGCTTACATTTATACCGCGGCGTTCGCCACTGCTTTTTCTTCTCGTAAGCCTGTAAATTCAGGCATTAAAGAAATCAATTGTTTGCTGTACTCATGCTGAGGTGATTGGAACAACTGCTCGGTCGGCGCGACCTCAAGCAACGTGCCCATCTGCATCACACCCACTCGGTCACACATCTGACGAATAACCGGTAAATCGTGACTGATGAACAGCATGGTTAGGTTCAGCTCATCCTGTAGGTCTTTTAGTAGGTTAAGGATTTGCGCTTGAACCGACACATCCAGTGCCGACGTTGGTTCATCACAGATCAGAAGACGAGGACGAGTTGCCAGAGCACGAGCGATAGAGATACGCTGACGCTGGCCACCAGAGAATTCATGTGGGTACTTAACACCAGCCATCTTACCCAGACCTACGTGATCTAAGAGATCGTGTACGATCTGACGCGTTTCATTCTCGTTACGAGTCAGCTTATGGAAACGGATAGGCTCAGCAATGATGTCGAATATCTTCATTCGAGGGTTCATTGATGTGTAAGGGTTTTGGAACACCATCTGCATCTGACGACGCATTGGACGGCGCTCTTTTTCAGACTTCAGGCTAGTTAAGTCAACACCTTCAAACGTTACCTTGCCTGAGTTTGGTGCGTACAGGCCAGCAATCACACGTGCGATTGTCGATTTACCAGAGCCAGACTCACCTACAAGACCAAAGGTTTCACCTTCATGCACTTCAAAGCTCACATTGTTTGAAGCTTGAACGTACTCGCGACGGCTCTCGAAGAACGAATCTTTAGTGGTAAAGCGCAGGTTTACGTTTTCCACATTCAATAATGGACCGGTGTATTCACGGTGATCTTGGCTTTGACCCAACCAGTGGTTTTTAACATCCAGAGGTTCCATCTCGTGCGCTTCTTCGATGTAGCTCACTAGAGGGAAGCGATCGAGTTTGCGATCTGAACGTGGAACCGCAGAGATCAAGCTGTGCGTGTATGGGTGCTCAGGAGTACCAAGAACTTGCGCCGTTGGACCAAACTCAACTAAGTCACCACGGTACATTACCGCTACGCGATCGGTTACGTTAGAAACCACACCCATATCGTGCGTTACCAACATACAACCTACGTTCTTCTTGATACACAATTCACGAATCAGACCTAGAATTTGGTCTTGGATCGATACATCCAGTGCTGTGGTTGGTTCATCGGCAATAATAAGATCTGGCTCACCTGCCAGTGCAATTGCGATAACCACACGCTGACGCATACCGCCAGAGAATTGGTGGGGATATTGTTTCAGACGGTTTTCTGGTTGCGGGATACCCACTTGATTCATCAAGTCAAGGGAACGCTCATAGGCTTCTTGATCAGAAACGTTCATGTTAGCGTGAATCGTTTCTTTCAGTTGCTGCTCAACGGTGAAAAGAGGGTTAAGAGATGTCATCGGGTCTTGGAAGATGAACCCGATCTTTGAACCGCGTACTTTACGCATATCTTCAGGTGATAAACCTGATACTTTCTCACCATCTAAGAAAACTTCACCACTCGCGATGCGGCCTGGAGGGCTCAATAGATCGATAACCGCGTTACCAACCGTTGACTTACCAGCACCAGATTCCCCTACTACACCCACGATCTCTCCGCGCTCAATGTTGAACGAGAGTGATTTCACCGCAGCGTGCACACCATGACGAGATGGGTATTCGATACGAAGGTTTTTTACTTCTAAAAGTGACATTACCAGACCTCTACTGCTTTGGCAGCTTTCTGCCCTGTCTGCAAAATTGAATCCATTCTTACCAGAATAATGTTCTGATATTTTATACGGATGACAATTTGGCAAATAATTCACAGAAAAGCAACAAAAATAGGATAAAAAGTCGACATTAAACGTCAAGCAAGCAAAAACACCATATAATTATTCATTTGATAAGCATATAGTAAGAAGAATTCAGCACTTATTTCGTATTAGAAAAGCCAAGCAAACGCCTTTATACATATGCTTGTATAAGATTTTCAGACCGTTAAAGCACTTTTTACCCTTAGTCACTTTAGATGAATAATTATCCCACAAAACGATTAACAATATAGAAACATAAACCAATTTTAGTGAAAATAACCGCCACTTAATCCAAATAACATCACAAAAACAGAAGTTTAAACCAAAATTTATTTACAGAATTGATAGTAAGATCTACTCAAAAAAGGCAGTAATATTTCGGGGATACTAGAGATTTGAAAGGAAAAATCACCGTAGGCAATAGTCTTACCTTTACCTCAATAAGGTTAAGTGAAGCTATCTAATTCATAAAACATCTCCTCAATAAGGTTTGGTGATAAATCACCCACCAACTCCAGAAAAAGAACATTTTCTTAATCAGATAAACGCCCCAAAAAGGCAACTACGCTTAATATTAGTGCAAAGTTTCATCAACCACTTCAATAAATTATTCGCCTTAGCACAGAATTAGGGCAAACCCTATCCACTTGATGGTGTTCATATGCTTTTAAGTGCATTTAAACACCATAGATAGAGAACACTGATTGTGCGTTTTTCAAAGAGATCGATGGCAAACTCTGTTAAGGATGACAGGATAAGAGATGTGGATCAGGCAAGTTTCTAAAGGGTAGTGTGCAAGCCTCTAATATATTTCAGATATGAAAAAGACCGCCATTTCTGACGGGACGGCTAGTTGAGGCTTTCTTGTAATAGTCAGTGAAAAGGGAGGCGATGCGACTGGGCTTTCACCGGGCTGGCGTTCCAGCCCCCGCAAACACCATTATATTTTCGCCAAATAGAAAAAAAGCTCATCATTTCTGATGAGCTTTCTTAAAAGTGGTCGGTGAAGAGGGATTCGAACCCCCGACCCTCTGGTCCCAAACCAGATGCGCTACCAAGCTGCGCTATTCACCGACAAAATTAATGGGGTGGCTAACGAGATTCGAACTCGCGACCACCGGAATCACAATCCAGGGCTCTACCAACTGAGCTATAGCCACCACTAATTTTTTTGTATAACCGCCAAAGCGATTATTGAAATAGTGGTCGGTGAAGAGGGATTCGAACCCCCGACCCTCTGGTCCCAAACCAGATGCGCTACCAAGCTGCGCTATTCACCGACTTATGTTTTGTTCCGATTTTATCAGAACTGGGAGCCGAAGCTACCGATATTCTTTAAAAGAAAAATGGGGTGGCTAACGAGATTCGAACTCGCGACCACCGGAATCACAATCCAGGGCTCTACCAACTGAGCTATAGCCACCATTGTTTCTTTCTTGCCAATTTCTCACTTGTTGAAACAAGTGTCCGGATGGCGCGCCTGAAAGGATTCGAACCTTCGGCCTTTGGCTCCGGAGGCCAACGCTCTATCCAGCTGAGCTACAGGCGCATGCCCTGTCGGCGGAGTGGAATAATACGTATATCACCCTAGGTCGTCTAGTACTTTTTTTATTTTTTTTCTCGTTTGCTCTCTTTTTCGACAGTTAATATGTGATAAACCCCTTATTTGAGTACTAGAACCCCCTATTGCCTATAAGTTGTTGTTTATTGCAACAACTTATCGGGATATAATCACCCATTATTTACATTGATTTAACAGTCGCTTTTTGCAACTAAAATCAACACACCCCTCTAACACTATAATTGGTAGGCACGTACTTACCTTGGGAATGTAAAGTGAGTTTAATGGATATGTCTCGTCGAATTTTAAGCCTTGTCATCGCAGCAGTGACTTTTTCAACGACAGCGGTCGCATCAGAACTGAGCCAAGCAGAGCATGACGCTATTGCTGAGCGCATCAAGCCCGTTGGACAAGTTTACCTAGTTGGTAGCGAACCTGTTGCAGCAGAACCAACTGGTCCTCGTGATGGCGCAACTGTTTACGGTACTTTTTGTATTGCTTGTCACGCATCTGGCGTAAGTGGCGCACCAAAGACTGGTGATGCTGCGGATTGGGCACCTCGTATTGCTCAAGGCCGAGACATCCTAGCGGACCACGCAATCAACGGCTTCAACGCGATGCCAGCGAAAGGTTCATGTATGGACTGTTCAGACGATGAGATCAAAGACGCTATCGAGCACATGATCGCTGGTCTGTAAGCAAACCAAAATTCTAAAAAAGGAGACCACATGGTCTCCTTTTTGTTTTTCCGCTTATTTCTTATTAAACATCGCTCTGATATTAGCGATATGCGCTTGGCCTTTCTCCATACGCTCTTCTTGCGACTGAGGTTTCTTCACTGTCTCCCACTCAACATCATCGTGGGGCAATTCATCTAAGAAGCGACTCTGCGTTGGTTTGATCAACTCACCAAATTGGCGACGCTCACGACATTTAGTAAAGGTCAGCTCTTTCTGAGCTCGGGTAATACCCACGTACATCAATCGGCGCTCTTCTTCGACATTACCTTCATCAACACTGGTTTGGTGAGGAAGAATTCCCTCTTCAGCCCCCATCAGATAGACATACGGGAACTCAAGACCTTTAGAGGCGTGCAAAGTCATCAGTTGTACTTGGTCGGCATCATCGTCATCTTCGCCTCGCTCCATCATGTCACGCAAAGTCAGTCGCTGAACCACTTCTCTCAATGTCTTCTCTTCTTTATCGTAGTTGTCACCCTCAAGGTCAGCCACAATCCAGCTATAGAGATCAGAGACGTTCTTCATGCGCATTTCTGCCGCTTTCGGACTCGCTGACGTTTCGTATAACCAATCTTCGTAATTAATGTCACGAACTAAAGAGCGGACGGCATCAACCGTATTACCACGCTCTGCATTATCTGAGATACGCACAATCCAATCGGTGAAGCGGCGTAGGTTCTCTAGCCCTCGACCTGTCAGTGTTTGCTCCAAGCCCATCTCAAAGCTCGCTTCAAACAAGCTCTTTCCACGCATGTTGGCATAGCTACCCAGCTTCTCGAGTGTCACCGGGCCAATCTCACGACGCGGGGTGTTCACAATGCGTAGAAAGGCATTATCGTCATCTGGGTTCACCAGCACCCGTAGATAAGCCATGATATCTTTAATCTCTGCACGAGCGAAGAATGACGTGCCACCCGAGATCTTGTAAGGAATACGGTTCTGCATCAGCGCTTTTTCAATCAAGCGCGATTGATGGTTACCTCGGTAGAGCACCGCATAATCTTTGTATTCGGTACGATTTAAGAATTTGTGTGCGATGATCTCACCGGTAATACGCTCTGCTTCATGGTCTTCATTCTTAGCGTTGAGTACCTTGAGCTTTTCGCCGTCTGGGATCTCAGAGAAAAGAGACTTTTCATAAACGTGCGGGTTATTGGCGATCAAGATATTGGCCGCTCGCAGAATACGACTGGTTGAGCGGTAGTTCTGCTCTAGCTTGATTAGACGAAGGTTCGGGTAGTCTTCACCTAGTAGCACCAAGTTTTGCGGTTTCGCACCACGCCATGAGTAGATCGATTGATCATCATCACCTACCACGGTCAAACGACCACGTTCACCGACCAACAGACGTACTAACTCATACTGGCTGGTATTGGTATCTTGATACTCATCCACCAGTAGATAACGAATACGAGACTGCCAACGCTCACGCACTTCTTGATTGGTTTTCAGCAGCAATACTGGCATTGCAATCAAATCATCAAAGTCGAGCGCGTTATACGCCTTCATCTGCTTTTGGTACATTTCAAAACAGAAAGCAAAAAGCTGCTCTTGCTCACCTTTGGCGCGCGCTTTTGCTTGATCTGGCGTGAGCATGTCATTTTTCCAGTTTGAGATGGTGCTCAAAAGCTGGCGCAGAAGATCCTTATCACCATCAATCTGCTTTTCCGTTAGCTCTTTGAGTAGAGCAAGCTGGTCTTGATCATCAAACAGGGAAAAGCCCGCTTTTAAGCCAAGCGCCTTATATTCACGGCGGATTATGTTCAAACCCATAGTGTGGAAGGTCGAAACGATCAGCCCCTTAGATTCATTCTTACCTAATGTCTGTCCAACACGCTCTTTCATTTCACGAGCTGCTTTATTGGTGAAAGTCACAGCCGCAATGTTTCGCGCCTTGTAGCCACACTCCTGAACCAAGTAAGCAATCTTGTTGGTGATAACACGTGTTTTACCCGATCCAGCGCCCGCTAATACTAAGCAGGGGCCCGATACGTACTTCACGGCTTCGTCTTGTCTTGGGTTCAGTCTCATTAGATTCTCGATGTCATCTCAGGGGTCAATTGGAATTCGCGCCTATAATAATGCTGCAATGTTTTGAATGCTACGTTCTCTTATACAAGATTTTTACGCTTTTTGTATAAAACTTACTTGCACAAATGTATGGTTCTTGAGCTATAATGAATGAACGTTCATTCACTAGTGATGAGATTATGACCAATCATACCTCTCAGGATAAGCGCTTACAGATACTCTCTGCCGCCGAAACACTGATTGCTGCGGAAGGTTTTCAAGGCCTTTCAATGCAGAAGTTGGCGAAAGAAGCAGGCGTCGCTGCAGGCACTATATATCGCTATTTTGATGATAAAGAGCACTTAATTGAAGAAGTGCGCATTCAGGTTACACAACGTATAGCAGAAGCGGTTCAGTTCGGGGTAGACGACTCCGCACCGATTAAGCAACGTTACAGAACCATGTGGCTCAACATATGGAACCTGGCTGGCACTAACTTAGCGGCGATCAAAAACCGCGTTCAATATGACTCTTTACCTGTAACAAATAGTAAAACTTTCAGGGAACTAGAAAGAAAAATGTTTGCCCAAGTTGAGCTGTTGTTTAACGAAGGCAAAGAGCAAGGGCTATTTAAACCACTTGATAATGAAGTATTAGGTGGACTGAGCTTAGCGGCAAGTGTGTCACTCGCCCGCAAGCATTCTTTAGGTTTTTACCAACTCGATGATGAGGCTTTAGAAGCTGCCATTGAAGCGAGCTGGGACGCAATAATTAAACACTGATCGGAGTTTTGACCATAATGAAAAAGTGGACTTTCTTCATGTTACTCATTGCTGTGCTTCTTTTTGGCAGCGTTATTGGGTTCAACATGTTCAAACAACAAAAAATTGCTGAGTACATGGCAAACCGACCTGAGCCTGAGTTCCCGGTAACGGTAACTGACGTTCAACCGATCGACTGGGTTCCAGTAATCGAAGCTATCGGTTTCATCGAGCCAAACCAAGGTGTAACACTGGCAAACGAAACCAGCGGTGTTATCGACCAAATCTCTTTTGAGTCAGGTACTGAGGTTAAGAGCGACCAACTATTAGTACGTCTAGATTCAGACGTTGAGAAAGCAAATCTGAAGAGCTCTCAAGCGCGACTACCGGCAGCACAAGCTAAGTACAAGCGTTACCAAGGCCTATTCAAGAAAGGGTCTATCTCAAAAGAAGCATACGATGAAGCAGAAGCGAACTACTTCTCTCTATCTGCTGATATTGAGAGCCTAAAAGCTTCGATCGCTCGTCGTGAAATTCGCGCACCATTCGACGGTACAGTGGGTATTCGTAATGTGTACCTAGGTCAATACCTTCAATCTGGTACTGATATTGTTCGTCTAGAAGACACCAGTGTGATGCGTCTGCGCTTCACGGTTTCTCAAACAGACATCTCACGAATCAATGTTGGCCAAGCGGTTGATATCTTCGTTGATGCTTACCCAGAGACACCGTTTGAAGGTTCAATCAGCGCTATCGAGCCAGCAGTAAGCGTGCAAAGTGGTCTGATTCAAGTTCAAGCAGACATTCCAAACAGTGATGGCAAGCTACGTAGCGGTATGTTCGCTCGTGCAAACATCATTCTACCGACTTTAGAGAACCAAGTTGCGCTGCCTCAAACAGCGATCACTTTCACTCTATACGGTGACAATGTTTACATCTTGACTGAAGAAAATGGCGTGAAGCGCGTTACACAACACGTAGTAAAAGTAGGTGAACGTACTACAGACGTCGCACACATCCTTGAAGGTGTGAAAGCGGGTGATGTAGTCGTGACGTCAGGTCAAGTTCGTCTAAGTAATGGTGCCAAGGTGAAAGTCGTTGAGAGTGATGCAATCACACCACCTTCTGAAACACCTCAGTTATAATTGGAGTCACAATGCGCTTTACTGATGTTTTTATTAAACGTCCAGTTCTAGCGGTATCCATCAGCTTCTTGATAGCTCTGCTTGGTTTGCAAGCAATCTTCAAGATGCAGGTGCGTGAATACCCAGAAATGACGAATACCGTAGTAACCGTTACCACGAGTTACTACGGTGCGAGTGCCGATCTTATCCAAGGTTTTATTACTCAACCTCTTGAGCAAGCTGTTGCTCAAGCGGATAACATCGACTATATGACTTCATCTTCGGTTCTTGGTAGCTCTACCATTACTGTAAACATGAAGTTGAACACAGATCCAAACGCAGCTCTGTCTGACATACTGGCCAAGACAAACTCGGTTCGTTCCCAGCTTCCAAAAGAGGCAGAAGATCCAACTGTAACCATGTCTACGGGTTCGACAACGGCGGTACTGTACATTGGCTTTACCAGTGATGAATTGGCTTCGAGCCAGATTACCGACTACCTAGAGCGTGTAATCAACCCGCAGCTATTTACGGTAAACGGTGTATCTAAGGTTGACCTATATGGTGGTATGAAATACGCCCTACGCGTATGGCTAGACCCATCAAAAATGGCGGCAGTTGACCTAACTGCTAGCGATGTGATGACGGTACTGAACGCCAACAACTACCAATCAGCGACGGGCCAAGCGACGGGTGAGTTCGTACTTTATAACGGTAGTGCTGATACCCAAGTATCCAATGTTGAAGAGCTAGAGAATCTTGTAGTACGAAGCGGCGAAGGCGAAATTATCCGTCTATCTGACATTGCTAAGGTTTCTCTAGAGAAGAGCCACGATGTTTACCGAGCAAGTGCCAACGGTCAGGAAGCGGTTGTTGCAGCGATTAACGCAGCACCAAGTGCAAACCCGATCAACATTGCAGCAGATGTACTTGAGCTTCTTCCTCAACTAGAGAAGAACCTACCTAGCAACATCTCGATGAACGTGATGTATGACTCGACTATTGCAATCAATGAGTCTATTCAAGAGGTTATTAAAACCATTCTTGAAGCGGCTTTGATCGTACTGGTCGTTATCACACTGTTCCTAGGTTCGTTCCGTGCAGTACTGATTCCGATCGTTACTATTCCACTGTCTCTAATCGGTGTGGCAATGGTAATGCAGGCGATGGGTTTCTCATGGAACCTGATGACGCTACTGGCGATGGTACTCGCTATCGGTCTGGTGGTAGATGATGCGATCGTTGTCCTTGAGAACGTCGACCGTCACATCAAGCTTGGTGAATCGCCATTTCGTGCAGCAATCATCGGTACTCGTGAAATCGCGGTTCCAGTTATTGCAATGACACTGACGCTAGGTGCGGTATATGCGCCAATCGCGATGATGGGCGGTATTACGGGCTCACTATTTAAAGAGTTCGCACTAACACTTGCCGGTTCGGTATTTGTATCGGGTATCGTAGCACTGACACTTTCTCCGATGATGTGTTCAAAAATGCTTAAAGCTCACGCTGAGCCAAGCAAGTTTGAGCAGAAGGTACACAATGTTCTTGATGGCATGACGAATCGCTATGAGCGCATGCTTGGTGCGGTAATGCAGCATCGTCCAGTGTTCATTGGTTTCGCTATCATCGTATTTGCAAGTCTGCCAATGCTGTTCAAATTTATCCCGAGTGAGCTCGCGCCATCTGAGGATAAAGGTGTAATCATGCTTATGGGTACCGCACCATCGAATGCGAACCTAGACTTCATGCAAAACACCATGAACGACGTCAACACGATTCTATCTGATCAACCAGAAGTAGCGTACGCTCAGGTATTTACTGGTGTGCCAAACGCAAACCAAGCTTTTGGTATTGCATCTATGGTGCCTTGGAGTGAGCGTGAAACCAGTCAGTCTGACGTTGCTAACCGTGTAGGTGAGTTAGTTAAAGATGTTCCAGGAATGGCAGTAACGGCGTTCCAAATGCCAGAGCTTCCAGGTGCAGGTTCAGGTCTTCCAATTCAGTTTGTTATTACAACACCAAACAGCTTTGAGAGCCTTTTCCAGATCACAACTGACATTCTGGCAGAAGTATCTTCAAATCCGCTATTCGTTTACTCAGATCTTGATCTGAACTACGACTCAGCGACCATGAAGATCAACATCGATAAAGACAAAGCGGGTGCTTACGGCGTGACAATGCAAGATATCGGTATCACGCTAGGTACTATGATGTCAGATGGTTACGTAAACCGTATCGACCTGAATGGTCGTTCGTACGAAGTTATCCCACAGGTTGAACGTAAGTTCCGTCTGAACCCTGAATCGATGAACAACTACTACGTACGTGCAGCTGATGGCAGAGCCGTTCCTCTGGGCAGTTTGATTACCATTGATGTGGTGGCAGAGCCTCGCTCTCTTCCTCACTTCAACCAACTGAACTCAGCAACGATTGGTGCAGTACCGGCTCCAGGCGCTGCGATGGGTGATGCGATTGCATGGTTTGAGAACATTGCAGAGACCAAACTACCAAGTGGCTACAACCATGACTACATGGGTGAGGCTCGCCAGTACGTAACCGAAGGTAGCGCGCTATACGCAACATTTGGTCTAGCACTGGCGATCATCTTCCTAGTACTGGCGATTCAGTTCGAGTCAGTGAAGGATCCACTGGTTATCATGGTTTCGGTACCACTGGCGATCTGTGGTGCGTTGATTGCCCTTGCATGGGGTGCAGCAACCATGAACATCTACTCACAAGTAGGTTTGATCACACTGGTTGGTCTGATTACCAAGCACGGTATCTTGATCTGTGAGGTGGCAAAAGAAGAGCAACTGCACAACAAGAAATCACGTATTGAAGCAGTAATGGAAGCGGCGAAGGTTCGTCTACGTCCTATCCTGATGACAACTGCAGCGATGATCGCAGGTCTTATCCCACTGATGTACGCAAGTGGTGCAGGTGCTGCTCAACGCTTCAGTATCGGTATTGTTATCGTTGCTGGTCTAGCAATTGGTACTATCTTCACTCTGTTCGTGTTGCCTGTTATCTACAGCTACCTAGCAGAGAAACACAAACCACTACCGGTTTTTGTTGAAGATAAAGACTTAGAGAAACTAGCACGTGTCGATGAAGCGAAAGCGGCACACCGTGAGTTAGCGGACAACAACTAACCTCAAGTTTCACGTTAATCGCAAAAAGGTCACTTCGGTGACCTTTTTTTATACGCCACAGGCGACATCTCCACTGCGATTAAATAGAATAGTAGGAAATAATCAGGAGTTTTAATTGATATGTTTGATCCAAAAAAACTAGAGCAGATTGCGAAACAAATCCATGACTCTATGCCTCAGCCAGTGAAAGAGCTAGGTTCTGATGTGGACCAAAAGGTTCGCCAAGTTATCCAAGGCCAACTAAACAAGCTAGACGTTGTCAGCCGTGAAGAGTTCGATGTTCAAACTCAGGTTCTACTGCGTACACGTCAGAAGCTGACTGAGATGGAACAAAAACTAGCAGATCTAGAAGCGAAGCTAGCTGACAAGTAAGCGTAAATACAGAAATACAAAAGGGTTGATGTGTAAGCATCAACCCTTTTTTATTCGCTTGTATTCTGGAAAGTATATTCCAAGCAATACTCTTCTATTGCTTTAAGGCGTGATTGTGAAGACATACATCGTCCACATCTTCAGGAGCAAGTTAGCGAGCTCTGTAAAAACAAAAAGGCTTGGTCAACGGCGACCAAGCCTTTTAATTAGATGTTGTGTTTTTTATTTATGACTCCAATTTTTTTGGAGTTCTCTAAATTCTTGCGATGCTAATTAGCCGCCTACTGCGATGCGCTTCATGTCGCTCATGTAAGCACGTAGCTCTTCACCGATGTACTCAACTGGGTGGTTACGGATAGCTTCGTTCACTTCGATTAGACGAGCATTGTCTACTTGGTTAGATGATTCACCTAGACCTTTACCAATAACGTCTGTAGATACTGAAGGCATGAACTTCTCACGTAGTAGTGGCGTAGCTACGTTAGCAAATAGGTAGTTACCGTATTCTGCTGTATCAGAGATTACTACGTTCATTTCGTATAGACGCTTACGAGCAACCGTGTTTGCGATTAGTGGAAGCTCATGTAGAGATTCGTAGTATGCAGACTCATCGATGATGCCAGATGCAGTCATTGCTTCGAACGCTAGCTCAACACCAGCACGAACCATTGCAACCATTAGGATACCGTTGTCGAAGTACTCTTGCTCAGAGATTTCAACATCACCTTCAGGGTAGTTTTCGAATGCAGTTTGACCTGTCTCTTCACGCCAGCCTAGTAGGTTCGCATCGTCGTTTGCCCAGTCAGCCATCATAGTGCTAGAGAAGTGACCTGTGATTACGTCATCCATGTGTTTGTTGTACAGTGGACGCATTAGATCTTTTAGCTCTTCAGAAAGCTCGAACGCTTTGATTTTCGCTGGGTTTGATAGACGGTCCATCATGTGTGTCACACCACCAAACTTTAGTGCTTCCGTAACAGTTTCCCAACCGTACTGTAGAAGCTTACCTGCGTAGCTCGGATCGATACCTTCAGCAACCATCTTCTCGTAAGAAACGATAGAACCTGCTTGTAGCATACCACATAGAATAGTCTGTTCGCCCACTAGGTCCGATTTCACTTCAGCAACAAATGAAGACTCTAGACAGCCCGCACGGTGACCACCAGTACCAGCAGCCCATGCTTTCGCGATATCCCAACCTTCACCCTTTGGATCGTTCTCTGGGTGAACGGCGATAAGAGTCGGAACACCGAAGCCACGCTTGTACTCTTCACGTACTTCTGTACCTGGACACTTAGGTGCAACCATAACAACCGTTAGGTCTTTACGAATTTGCATGCCTTCTTCAACAATGTTGAAGCCGTGTGAGTAACCTAGTGCAGCACCCTCTTTCATTAGAGGCATTACTGTCTCAACAACGTTTGTATGCTGTTTGTCTGGAGTTAGGTTGATCACTAGATCTGCTTCAGGGATTAGGTTTTCGTAGCTGTCTACTTCAAAACCGTTCTCTTTTGCGTTTTTGTAAGATTGACGCTGCTCGTCAATCGCAGCCTGGCGAAGTGCGTACGCTACGTTCAGGCCAGAGTCACGCATGTTTAGACCTTGGTTCAGGCCTTGAGCACCACAACCAACGATAACGACTTTCTTACCTTTCAGGTAATCCGCTTCAGTTGCAAATTCACTGCGGTCCATGAAACGACAACGACCTAATTGGTCTAGCTGCTCGCGTAGGTTTAAAGTATTGAAATAGTTAGCCATCTGGGCGCTCCTTTTAAGAATTTTTCCGTTGAGGTCGGTAGCTTTGTTACCGAATGAGTTCATACTAAAACAGACATGCGGTTGCTTAAAGTGATATATTCACAATTAGTTATTGCAATTAATGCAACGTGGAAACATTCGTAGTATATGAACATAAAATCATTACAGTTATTCATACATTTGTGTGACAGCAAAAACTTCAGCAAGACTGCGGCGGCGATGCACGTCAGCCCATCAGCTTTAAGTCGCCAAATACAGAAACTCGAAGATGAAACAGGGCAAGAGCTGCTGATTCGAGATAACCGTAGTGTCGACCTCACTCCAGCAGGAAAACAACTGCTTCCCGTTGCACTCAATATTGTCAGTGAATGGCAACAGTACAACCTTCATTTAAAGGGCGGAGAGCAAGAGCTGAAAGGTGAGATTCGAATCTTCTGTTCAGTGACAGCAAGCTATAGTCATTTGCCTGAGTTAATTACTGAGTTTCGAGCTCTCCATCCTTATATTGAATTTAAACTCTCAACGGGCGACCCAGCTCAAGCAATAGATAAGATCCTCAATGACGAAGTCGATATCGCTATTTCCGCAAAGCCAGATATTCTTCCATCACGCCTGGAGTTTGAAACGATTAGTGATATCCCGCTATCTGTTATCTCTCCAGCAGGAGTCAGTAGCTTCAGCCAACAACTACAGTCTGAACACATCGATTGGAATGATCTGCCATTCATCATCCCAGAAGCAGGCACAGCTCGTGAGCGCGCCAATGCCTGGTTTAAGAAGCTGAAAATCAAACCTAATATCTATGCTCAGGTATCTGGACATGAAGCGATCGTTAGTATGGTGGCGCTTGGGTGTGGTATTGGAATTGCCCCAGATGTGGTGATCAATAACAGCCCAGTAAGAGATAAGGTTGAACGCTTAAAGATAGAACCGATCAAGCCCTTTGAATTAGGCGTATGCTGTAAGCGAGCGCAATTAGATAACCCACTCATTCGAGCGTTCTGGCAGGTTGCAGAAGGGAAATATTTAACGGATTAGCTATCAGAGACAGTTATATAGATAGAATGACATAAAAGAGCACGCTAGTGCTCTTTTTTGTTACTTGAATTTCGATACGACAGAAATGAAAAAAGCCCGCTGATTTCTCAGCGGGCTTTTCAATGGTGGTGGAGGGATAGGGATTTGAACCCTAGAACCGCTATTAACGGTTGCCGGTTTTCAAGACCGGTGCTTTCGACCACTCAGCCATCCCTCCAACAAATTGTCATCAACAGATTAGTACACTGTTGAGGTTGTTATTTGCGTAGCAAATAACTAAATCAAAGCCTGGCGATGTCCTACTCTCACATGGGGAAGCCCCACACTACCATCGGCGCTATTGCGTTTCACTTCTGAGTTCGGCATGGAATCAGGTGGGTCCACAACGCTATGGTCGCCAAGCAAATTCTTAAAATCTGGAAAGCTGTTTCTGTTCTCTTCAAACTCATTCAAGCGTTTGTATCTATGAGTCCATCAAAACCCCTTGGGTGTTGTATGGTTAAGCCTCACGGGCAATTAGTACAGGTTAGCTCAACGCCTCACAGCGCTTACACACCCTGCCTATCAACGTTCTAGTCTTGAACAACCCTTTAGGACGCTTAAAGCGCCAGGGAAGACTCATCTCAGGGCTCGCTTCCCGCTTAGATGCTTTCAGCGGTTATCGATTCCGAACTTAGCTACCGGGCAATGCCATTGGCATGACAACCCGAACACCAGAGGTTCGTCCACTCCGGTCCTCTCGTACTAGGAGCAGCCCCCTTCAATCTTCCAACGCCCACGGCAGATAGGGACCGAACTGTCTCACGACGTTCTAAACCCAGCTCGCGTACCACTTTAAATGGCGAACAGCCATACCCTTGGGACCGACTTCAGCCCCAGGATGTGATGAGCCGACATCGAGGTGCCAAACACCGCCGTCGATATGAACTCTTGGGCGGTATCAGCCTGTTATCCCCGGAGTACCTTTTATCCGTTGAGCGATGGCCCTTCCATTCAGAACCACCGGATCACTATGACCTGCTTTCGCACCTGCTCGAATTGTCATTCTCGCAGTCAAGCGGGCTTATGCCATTGCACTAACCTCACGATGTCCAACCGTGATTAGCCCACCTTCGTGCTCCTCCGTTACTCTTTGGGAGGAGACCGCCCCAGTCAAACTACCCACCAGGCACTGTCCGTAATCCCGATTCAGGGACCAACGTTAGAACATCAACACTACAAGGGTGGTATTTCAAGGACGACTCCACCACATCTAGCGACGCGGTTTCAAAGTCTCCCACCTATCCTACACATGTAGGGTCAATGTTCAGTGCCAAGCTGTAGTAAAGGTTCACGGGGTCTTTCCGTCTAGCCGCGGGTACACTGCATCTTCACAGCGATTTCAATTTCACTGAGTCTCGGGTGGAGACAGCGTGGCCATCATTACGCCATTCGTGCAGGTCGGAACTTACCCGACAAGGAATTTCGCTACCTTAGGACCGTTATAGTTACGGCCGCCGTTTACCGGGGCTTCGATCAAGAGCTTCGACCGAAGTCTAACCCCATCAATTAACCTTCCGGCACCGGGCAGGCGTCACACCGTATACGTCATCTTACGATTTTGCACAGTGCTGTGTTTTTAATAAACAGTTGCAGCCACCTGGTATCTGCGACTCTCGTCAGCTCCATCCGCAAGGGACTTCACCGATAAGAGCGTACCTTCTCCCGAAGTTACGGTACCATTTTGCCTAGTTCCTTCACCCGAGTTCTCTCAAGCGCCTT
>NZ_JCBDGU010000046.1:0-94429 GCF_059834255.1 Vibrio sp. R11-SG3-ISO9 | reverse complement strand
TTAATCAATCAAGAAGGGAAAGCAAGGTCAGCACCTCACCAAAGGGCTTTGCTTTTATCTACTTATGGTTCTGGGGCTCTAAAGGTTAGCTAGCTTGGTCTTGATGACCTTCTACCAATTTGTCGAACTCAGAAATACGTGCATAAAAGGCACCCTTCTCTTCTTTAGAGATCGAGCTTGCCATCGGTAAGTTTGCTTTCATTGGATCAACCGCGCGATCACGAACCAACACTTCAAAGTGCAAGTGTGGGCCTGTAATGCGACCCGTTGCTCCGGCAAGGGCGATCTTCTGACCTCGTTTCACTTGCTGGCCTTTCTTCACCAAGAATCTGTGTAAGTGCAAGTAGCGAGTTTTGTAAACGCTGTTGTGTTCAATGACTAAGTACTTACCCGCATATGGGTGGTTTCTCACTGCGACAACTCTACCATCGCCCGTTGAATAGATAGGCGCTCCAACCGGAGTCGCAAAGTCTGTTCCGTTATGCGGAGTAATACGCCCTGTCACTGGGTGTTTTCGTCTAGGGTTAAATGCTGAAGTGATTCTGCGATACTGACGATCCACCGGGTAGCGATCGAACGCTTGTTCCAAGCTGTTGCCTTCTCGATCGTAAAAACGACCATCATCAGCAAGAAACGCGGCAACTTCTCGACCGCGAAGCTGAATAGAGATCCCTTGGACTTCTGTTTTTCCCGTTAAGTGGTCATCCGCATACTGCTCGCTGACTAACACACTAAAACGATCACCAGCTCGTAAATCACGGGCGAAATTGATCTTATCTCTTAACGTTCGAGTGATATTGGCGATTTGGCGGCTCGACAAGCCAATTTTATGCGCAGATAGCGAGAAGCTGCCATTCACTTCACCGGCGTACATCTTCTCTTTCCATTCACCCGGCATTTCGATGAACTGATAGTCAAAGCTGCCATCGTCATTAAGTGAATAGACTGAACGCTCAATTAAGCTTTCATGATACGTGAGCTCGACAAGACGGCGGGTATCCTTGTCGACAAGCAGCTCTAAGTGCTCCCCAGGCTTGATGGTATCTAGCTTGAGCGATTCCAGATCAGCTTCTAAGATCTTGTGTGCGGTTTCGTATGGCAGTTGCCACGAAGCAAACACATTACTCAGAGTATCCCCGACTTTAACGAAGTAATGCACTCTCACAAGGTTACTATTCGACTCCGAAGCTTCGACAGGCTGAGGGGGAATAACCTCACTCTCTACCAACTCTTGATAAGGTGTGACTTTGATTTCGATTTCTTGAGGCGGCTCAGGCTCAATAGAAAGGACGGCAGCTAGCGAAAAGGCAACAATAGCGATAGTCACTAGTCCTAGGCGAATAAACTTCATAGGTCGAATAGAGTTTGCAGAGGTAAAAAACTCCAATTGTTATAACATAACAATTGGAGTAGATAAACCGGTGTTTGTAACAATCTATTGAGCTATTCCTCAGCTCTATCTGTTACTGGTTGGGCTATCTTGCAGACCTATTGCTCCTCACGTAGCGCTTCAAAACCTTCTAAACCTCTTAACATTTCAAAGTCGGTTTCATCAGAGATAAGATCTCGCATTGAGGCACTCGCTTCTATTGAGCGTTTAAGATCTTCAATCGCTTGAGATTCAGAGCCTAATCGCGCGTAGGCACAAGCACGCTGGTAAAGGGCGTGCGCATTTTGGTCATCCACTTCTAATACGCGATTACACAGGCTCATTGCCCAGTGGAACTCTTGCATCTCCATGGCCGCATCCGCTTTGTAAGTCAGTGCTTCCAAGTCACCCGGACGAATCTTAAGGATCTCATCATAGATCTCTAACTTCTGCTCTGGAGTCTGTTGGTTTTGAGCTCTCAACCAAAGGTTATGTACTTCATTGATGATCTCAATCTCGCGATTGTTTTCAGAGATGATGCGAGTTTTACGTTTTAAATCCCGCTCCAAGGCAACAAACTTCTTCTCGTATTCTTGCGCGATCTTATTCAACCGTTGGTCAGCCATCTCTTTAGTATTGTGTTTAATTTCTTTAAGTGATTGCCACCCAATCAACGCAATCAACGAAGCCACACCCGCAATAATGTAGAAGAAGTACGTGACCGTAACATTGGCATAGTTCAGTGACTTGTCCGCGACTTCTAGCTCACGGTCGGTGATTTGAATGGTCATTCTGCGCTCTAGGTCTTGTTGTTCAATTCGCAGAGACTTGAGTTCATCCAAGATGTAACGTTCCATCAATGGTCTATCAAGGTACTCCTTCTCAGAATATCGAGTCTCTTCAGACGCAACACCCATCATAGGTAACACTGCCATTATTACTAACCAAACCACTCTTAGCATCGTATATTCCTTATACATCTTGATATTAGGTCACTCTATATTGAAATTGTGCAATTCGCTAGTCGAGAAACCAAGTCAAAGTAACTTTAAAGTGTGCCTTAAAGTAGTCGTCAAAATAATCCTCTCCAGAAACAAAAAAACCACGGCGATCACCGTGGTTTTCTTTAATTTGAATTAGCTAAATTGGGCTTTAAAGCTAAATTAAGAAAGCTTTTGTAACCAGGCTTCACACTTAGCCGTGAACTCAGATAAGTAGAGCTCTGGATTGCCTAGCTTTTCCCCGCCTTTTACATCCGCGCCAGTAGCACGCCAATAGTTACGAGAGATGAGATTACGATTGAAAACAAAATCGCACACTTCTGCCTTAGTTAGCGGAATTTTGCTACCAAATACTTGGTAGTAAAGGTCTAGAACCAATGACAAATCGTTACTGTTGCCTTTCAGAAAAGTATCGGCATTTAACTCGATCGCTTGGCGCTCATGTTCATTGCTGTCAGTGGTAACCAACTGAGCAATGACCGTATAAAGTGAGAACTCAACCTTTTGTGCTGCAAGCAGTGCTGCGCCCAATAACGCATGTTCGTTAGACAGTTTTTCTGTTGATGAAGCGGTAGCTGTTGTCACTGTGTTAACCTCAAATAATGATAAAAGTCGTGCTTTGTCGTTCGAAAAGACTTAAGCACTCTTACTCCAATTTACTGCACCTTCTGACTCGGCACGTTCAGCATCAAACACGATATAATCAGATGCACCTTCTGCTTTCACAATTTCAACTTTACCTTTAAATCCGACTTGAGAGAGTTTCTTGGTCAGGTGTTCAGGAGCGGTTTCAAATACCACCTTCATAAACGGCAGTTGCTCAGCATGAACAAAGCCATGCTCATTAAACAGGTCCATTGCTTGAACTAAATGGTCTGAATCGGTTAACTCAATAATTTCTACAACTTCTTCCAACAACATTTTCTATTCCATACTCGCCAGAAAGTGACTGACACGAACATCGTTCTCTGTTGCTCGTATACATTTCAATGCTTAAAAAAGCACCCCTTTAGTAGTATCGAGAGGATAACATATTTCCCGAAGTAAAATATGTTTATTTTGACCATTCCTAAGATACAAAACCGTGTACTTTTCTCTTGTTTATCAATGACAACTTTATCGGTTAACAGTCATCAACTCCGCGATTTAACCATAATTTATACCCTGTAGTCCTCTAGGTTAATTGCATTTTGTTACTTTCTTCTCAACCAAATTCAGAACAACGAGAGGACTCGACCTTGACTACCTTTACCAAATCCGTACTTGCTATGAGCGCCCTGACAGTGGCTCAAGGTGTTGCGGCAGCAGATCAACCTAATATTCTTGCTATCTGGGCAGATGACCTAGGCTACTACAATACCAGCGCTTACAACCGTGGCATGATGGGCTACGAGACTCCAAATATCGATCGTATTGCACACGACGGCGCTATCTTCACAGACATGTACGCACAACAATCTTGTACTGCAGGCCGAGCGGCATTTATCACTGGTCAGCACCCTTTCCGTACCGGCCTTTTGACCATTGGTATGCCGGGCTCTGACCACGGTATTCCTGACTGGGCACCAACCATCGGTGATGCGCTTAAACAAGAAGGCTATGCGACAGCACAATTTGGTAAGAACCATCTTGGTGACCAAGACAAACACCTGCCAACGAAGCACGGTTTTGATGAGTTCTTCGGTAACTTGTACCACCTAAATGCAGAAGAAGAGCCAGAAACCTACTTCTATCCAAAAGACCCAGAGTTCAAAAAGCAATACGGCCCTCGCGGCGTGATTAAATCCACGGCGGATGGCAAGATTGAAGACACGGGTCCACTGACTCGCGCTCGTATGGAAACCATTGACGAAGATTTCACTGAAGCAGCGATTACTTTCATGGAGAAATCAGTGAAGGCAGACAAGCCATTCTTCGTTTGGTACAACTCCACTCGTATGCACGTTTGGACTCGTCTCAACGATCATTACAATGGCATCACAGGTCAAGGTATCTACGCAGACGGTATGCGCCAACTGGATGACAACGTCGGCGCTCTATTGGATACGCTTGATCGTCTAGAGGTTGCTGAAAACACCATCGTTATCCTTTCAACCGATAACGGCGCTGAGAAGTTCACTTGGCCTGATGGCGGTACATCTCCTTTCCACGGTGAGAAAGGCACCACCTATGAGGGCGGTATGCGCGTTCCACAAATCGTGAAATGGCCAGGCGTTATCGAACCGGGCTCTGCGGTGAACGCATTAATGTCTCAAGAAGACTGGCTACCGACACTGGCAGCTGCAGCGGGTAACGACAACATTATCGACGAGCTGAAGGAAGGCGTAACACTGAATGATAAAGAGTGGCGTGTGCACCTAGATGGCTCGAACTTCAAACCATTCTTCGAAGGTAAAACGGACAAAGGGCCTCGCGAAACAATTCTATATTTCTCAGCGAACGGTGAGTTAAATGCACTACGCTGGAATGACTGGAAAGCAAGCTTTGCGATGATGGAAGGCGACATGCAATCAGCAGTGCGTCAGGCTCCAGCTTGGGCATCAATCACCAACCTACGTATGGACCCATTTGAAACAGCTGCGAAAGAGTCTGGTATGTACACACGCTGGATGATCGACAACATGTGGTTGTTTGTTCCAATGTCTCAAGAAGTGGCGAAGTTCATGGGTTCTCTAGAAGGCTACCCAATGCAAGCAGGTCAAGGCTTTAGTGCTGCGAACATCAACTACAACACCTTGAAGCTACAAAAGCTTGTGCAGAAAATGCAACAGCAAGGCGCGAATTAATCCAACTTCAAACGCCTTGCTAATTAAAGCCCCACTGGGGCTTTTTTTGTGAGGCATCAATGATCTTATTGCGAAACCACGAGTGCGCCATGTCTGAATTGCGGCTCTTATGCCACACCAGATATTCAATGCCTAAGTCAGACTCAAACGGCAACGGTGACACTTGAAACTCTTGTGACAATCCAAACTTCTCTATCACTGACTCTTGGCTAATACAGACCAAGTCAGTGCCTTTCACCATGTCTAGCATTTCGAACGGCCCCGGTGCTTTGCGCGCGACTTTTCTTTTTTGAGCGTACTTACTGTTTTTCATCAGTGGCGAATCTTCAGTGTTCCACATGCTGTGCACCACGTGCTTCTCTGATAAGTACTCTTGCAGCGTAATACTTTCCCCTAATCGCGGATGGTTCTTATCGTAAACCACCACCATACGTTCACTAGCTAGCGGTACACATTCCAGTGCAGGGTCACTGGTTGGCACATGTGCGATACAGAGGTCATAACGATGTTGGCGTAAGTCCAATGCGATATCACCGGTGTACAGAGGGTCAACGTTGATTCCAATATCAGGTGTCTCATTGTAAAGCATGTCTGAGACTCGCTTCATGACCGAGTAAATCGCACCGCTAATGCACGCGACATTAAACGATCGGTCAATTTTGCTTGGGTCGAATTTACGCTTGCTTGGAAATGTCGATTCAAAGGCATCGTATGCTTGCTTGATTTGTGGATAGATGTCGTAACAGAAACGGCTTGGTCGGTAGCCCTCTTTAGTCTTCACGAATAGAGGATCATCGTAGGTCTCTTTGAGTCGACCTAGTGCTTTACTGACAGCAGGCTGGGAAACGCCAAAGCGCTTGGCGGTGTTGGAGATAGAAAGCTCTTCCATCATCACAACAAAATAGGGAATTAAGCTAAAGTCTGTATTTTTCATGTTCTGTTCCGCATGCTCGTTTCAAGAACGTTGGGGTGACCTGATACCTCACACCTCGATAGTCCGTTACTGAGATTGAAAGCACTCACAAATATTCTCTAACGTTAACAACGTAGAACTCCCATCACCCCTATCAATATCAAACAATGGCTAAGTTATATCGAGTATAACTCTTAGTTATGCTCCAGCTTCTTCCCCTGCCTGCACAGTAGAAAAGAAGTAGAATAGCCAATCAGAGTCAGTTCAAAATGAAAAAGCCCCAGCGAGATAAACTGGGGCTTTGGATATGCATTTTTACGATTTTTAAGGCTTATTACGCTCCAACCGCTTGTGGTTCGCTGGTTTCAACAATCGACTCATTGAGTAGCCCTGCATATACACCGTTGTGGTCAACCAATTGTCTGTGATTACCGCGTTCAACGATTTCACCCTTCTCCAGCACCAAAATCATGTCGGAGTGACGAACGGTACTCAGTCTGTGGGCAATGGCGATTACGGTCTTCTCTTTGAACAGCTTTTGCATTGCCTTTTGGATCAGATCTTCGGTAATTGAATCAACTGAGCTGGTCGCCTCATCTAGCATCATCACTTGACCACCTTGCGCCACAGCGCGAGCGAACGAGAGCAGCTGAGTTTGCCCCACTGACAAGTTCGAACCGTTCTTATCAAGATGGAAGTCATACCCATTAGGTAATTGCTTAACGAATTGGTCCGCATATACATAACGCGCGGCTTGCTCAACGTGTTCACGAAAAACATGTTCTTTTCCGAGTGCGATATTAAAGTGAACACTCTCTTCGAATAGGTGTACGTCTTGCATCATCAATGAAAACAGGTGCGCTGAGTCTTCCATTGAAATATCTGACAACTCGATACCATTAAGCAGAATGCTGCCTTCATAATTCTGATAGGTTTTCGAAATCAAACGCATGATCGTCGACTTACCAGAGCCCGTCGAGCCCACCAGTGCAATCTGATGGCCTTTCTCTAAAACGAAAGAGACATCCTTTAACACATAAGGCGCGTCTGGCTTATAGCGGAAGCTAACATTCTTGAATTCCAAACTCACAAAGTCACGTAACTGCTCTTCAACTTGGTGCGACGGCAGTAGTTTTCTCCCCTGCTCCTCTGTCGGCTCAACAAATAGCTCTTCAATGTGGTCAAAGGCTGCAAATGAGCTCTGAATAGAAGCGATCTGCGAGGTAAAGTCACGAATCGGAACAAACACTTTCTCTAAAGTATTGATGAAAGCGATCAATACACCCAGAGTTAAGCTACCCTGCAGAACCTGTTCTGAACCAAACCAAATCATCAATGCGATGGTTATCGAGGTGACACCTGAGATCACCGAAAACAGAATCGCATCGTACTTATTGATCTTCTTCTGCGCTCTTAAAAACTCATCGGTATAGCCTTGGAATCTTTTCTCGACGGCTTCTTCGGCACGGTACAACTGAACGGTTTTCATGCCTAACAAGGCTTCTTGTAAAAAGCCAATTCCGCGAGCCAATGACGAACGAGTAATAAGATGCATCTGGCGCAGTTTATTACGGATAAACACAGTCAAATACGTCACTGGTGGCATCACCACTAATACAATCAAAGTGAGCTTCCAATCGATGTAAAACATCATCCCAATCAAAGCGAGCGTATTGAGCGTGTCTTTTACCAAACCGACCACAGATTGAATAAAGGTCTCACCAATGGTTTCAAGGTCGCTGGTTAGACGTGACAGCGTGATGCCAATCGGTGTGTTATCAAAATAGCTACGTGGCAGTTTAAGAACACGAGCAAACAGCACCGAGCGCATATCTGTGATGGTCAGTTGCCCTGTCTTTCTAAGGTTGTAAGAGTAAGTCGTATCGACCACATAGCTGACAATCAGTACCGCGACCAGATAGAACACATATTCCAGCAAGCCATCGATATTGCCATTGCTCAATTGAACGTCGATGACTTGAATGATCAGCCACGGAAACAACAAACTCGTGATAATGGTAAGAGGGAGCATCGCAATACCGATAAATGCGGAACGCTTGTACTTCTTCGCAAACTGCAGGAAGTGTTTGAGATATTGAATATCAACGCCTTTTAACATGCTGCTGCCTCCGCTTCATTTTGCTGTAATTGCCACGTCTCATAGTAGTAAGGACATGTTTTTAGCAGAGTTGTATGATCGCCTTTAGCGATCACTTTTCCTTGGTTCAAGACAATGATCTCATCCATATACTCTAGTGCGTTGACACGATGCGAAACCACCAGCACCGATTGATTCTCTAAGCGTTTAAACAGCCCTTCTAGAATCTTTCTTTCGGTTTCATAATCGACAGCTGAGAGGACATTATCCATGATGATCAGGTCAGCAGGCTCTAATAGTGCACGCGCAATACTCAATCGTTGCTTCTGCCCGCCAGATAGCATAATGCCCTTCTCTCCCACCAAGGTTTGGTCACCCATTTCAAGACGTGCTACATCATTTGCCAGCTGACTAAGGTTCAACACTTCATCCACTTGTTCTTTAGCAATGTCAGTCTGAGTGCTGCCAAATCGAATGTTCTCTTCTACCGTAGCTGAAAACAGGTATGGGTCTTGAGTCACGGTCTTAACATAGCGGCGCAAATCGTTACGCGAAAACTCAGTGATGTCTTTATCACCCAGAAACACACTCCCAGTTACCACATCTAAATGATGATTCAAGCAGTTAACCAGTGTCGTTTTACCAGAGCCAATACTACCGAGTACCCCTACTTTTTTGCCTGCCGGAATATCAAAGCTGATGTCATCCAACACCAAGCGCTCTTCACCTTCGTATTGATAACTGAGGTTTCTTACTGACAGCGTTTGGCCTTTCAGTGCTTCAACTTCATCGGTAGTTAACGTCGTTTCATCCCGTTCAGGCACCTTCGCATTCAAAATGGTTTGTGCACTGGTGATGCCCACAATGCCACGCTGATAAATGGTCGCAATACGCCCGAGCTGCATCAGTGGCATGGCTAACAGTACCGAATAAGTTAAGAAAGCAGTGATTTCACCAAGCGTAAGCTCTTGATTAACCAACATGTAACCACCTAAACCAAGAATCAGAATCTTCATTAGGTCATTGGCATAATCTAAAACAGGCATAAAGAACACTTGAATGCGTGTGATCTTGATTCTGCATTGCAACAACATCTGATTAAGCTTCTCAGTCTCAGCTCTCACCCACGGTGACATTTGTTGGCTCTTTATCAAATCGATGCCCGATAGGTAACTCATCAACTGTGCAGACAAGTTCTGTAATCGCTTCATATGCTCCATATGCAGTGATTTCATTCTCACAAAACCCACGCGGAAGATAACGAATGCAATCATGATCGGAATCACTGAGTACATGGTAAGTTCAGGCGAAATGCGCCACATCCACAACGGCGTTAAAGACAGCGCTAACAACGCGTTAAAAAACTGCAAAAAACCAACACCAAACAACAAGCGTACGCCTTGCAAGTCATTGTTAATTATTGAAATTAAACGCCCTGACGCAAACTGAGAATGGAAACTGTTTGGTAACCGATTGAGCTTTTCTAACAGTGTCTTTTTGAGAGAGGCTTCGGTTATACGCCCCGGATTAAGCGCATAAATACGCGACCAAATCCGCACAATTATCATCGACACCGACATCACCACGATGATCGCAATATACGTTTTCAGCTGATCATGACCTGCCACCGATGCATCATCGATAAGATCAATCGCCAACTGGATGTAGCGAGGGATTTCAACCTGCAGCCAGTTAACAAGAAATATGAAAACAATCGCAAGCAGGTAAGACTTACGATTCAAACGCAGGTAATGCGCGAAAAACTGAGACTTAGTCATATAGGTCTTTCTTTGAGCCTTTTGGGGAGCGTTATCAACCAGTGTCGATGAGGGTTAACGTTTACAGTACAAAGGTAACCCAAAAGCAACTAGTTGACAAGGTCAACTATAATTAAAATCCCAAATAGGCTGAAGATGACCCAAGTTCTGCTTTTCATCGCTACATATTCAGCAATGACGTTAAGCAGTTGCCAACAAACGTTGAACTCATACAAAACACTCAGTTGTTATGATATAACATTACCAAATATTATTATCCCACAGTGCTGGCTACCTTGGTCAATACTGTTTTCAAACGCAGTAACATTTGGAACATCACGCTCATGGACAAACTAAATCGCGTTCTACTGGTTGCGGGTACACATGGCAACGAGTTAACAGGAATCTATCTACAAAAGCTCATCAAAGACCGTTTATATAACGCAGATCGCGCGACATTTTCGGTGTTATCGATGACAGGAAACCCAGAAGCCGTTAAAAAGAACGTGCGTTTCATCGACGACGATCTCAATCGTCAGTTTGCAGTAAAGAACAGCGATGACGGCGAAGCGAATGCTGAACAAACACTTGCGCAAAAAATCGCGTCGATGCATTCAGACAACAATAAGCAACTGATTGTTGATCTTCACAACACCACCAGCAACATGGGGGCAACCTTAATCTTGCTTTCAAACGACCCTTTCTATGAAAAGATGGGCGCGTATGTGAAACAACGTATGCCAGAATCTAATATCCTGTTTGAAGATCGCAAACCTTGGCAGGATCAACCATACCTTTGCACTACCGGTCAGCATGGCATCATGATTGAAGTTGGCGCTCAAGCACATGGCTCGTTAACCTACAACTCATTAGAGCTAATGAAACAGATGCTGACCCTGGTACTAGACTATGTCGAAAAACATAATTTGGATCAGGTTGGAGAAGTAGAAAACTACGACGCCTATTACTACCTCGAAGAGGTTCAAATCCCACTCGATCACGACGGCATGCGCGCAGCAACCGTGCACCCAACAATATGCGGGCGCGACTTTGAAGTAGTTAAGCAAGGTGATCCGATACTGGCTACCTTCTTCGGATACGATGTACTTTGGGAGAGCGAAAAAGAGGTCTACCCGCACTTTATTAACGAAAGTGCCTATAGCGCAGCGAATATCGCGATGGCATTGGCGGAAAAGAAAAAGGTCATTGTGGCTTAATAATTTGTGCAACCACACGATACTCTGACGAATACTGTTGCTAGCTAGCCTAAGCTCGAACCTTCTAAAAAACAAAAGCCCCTAAAACGCAATGAAGCGTTTAAGGGGCTCATTTTTAACCACCTACAATAGGCAGTTTGGCAAACCGTTGGCTCTAAGCACTCAAGCAGCTCAGCAATCTGCTCTCTAGTTCTGCATCTATTTCTGTCGCTATCACCTCTATACGGCTTTCGCTGCAATCATCCAACTCAGTCTCCGTCAGGCCGTCTGCTGTTTGGTTGTAACCAAAAATGCCGTCTTGGGTGATAAACACGGCTTTCATGCGCTCTGCATCGATCGTCAACAACAGTTTAACAACGGCTTCGCGTTCAAATACCTTGTCTGCAGAGAAACGCCATCCCTCACTGTGAAAACCTTCACCGCTGTTGCTGGCTTTAATAACACCCTCTTCTGGCATTGGTAACTCCGAGGCTAATGGCTTGCTGTGGCCGTGATGATGATGGTGATGTTCATGAGTGTGCGCTTGAGTATCGCCATCAAATTCATGCTGAGCAATTTCACCGTGCTCCGCAAAAACGACTCTGGTGTCAGGTTTTGCCACCTTAGCGACGTATGCCTCTAGCTTCTCTTTATCGCCGTCTTGGTAGAGGTCAATTTTATTACCGACAACGGTATCAGCGATGGCAATTTGCTGATTGAAGGTATCGTGCTCAGTGTAACGAGGATCTGCAAGTTTACGTGCATCAACCAAGGTAATGTTCTTTTGAAGCGATAGTACCGTGCGATAGTGCTCAGATGATAAGACCTGCAATACTTCTTTTGGATGACCCAAACCAGTCGGTTCAATCAACAGACGATCAGGCTTCGCTTCAGTGAGCAGTTGATTAAGCGCGATCTGCATAGGTAAACCAGCCGCACAGCACATACACCCACCTGGGACTTCACGAATAAACACCGATTGAGCGTCAGGCTTCTGTCCCTGTATCAGGCTGCCATCCACACCTATCTCACCAAACTCATTAACCAGCACTGCCCATTTCTCGCCTTCCGGTTTGTGCTTCATTAAGTTAAGAATGGCAGTGGTTTTTCCCACCCCAAGGAAGCCAGTAATAATATTGGTGGGCACTCCAGAAATAGAAGCTTGTTTAGAGCTCATTGGCGATTCTCCTATAGCCTTGAACAAGGGTGTGATTCGCTGAGACAACCGATTCAGAAAACGCCGAATACTCTGGCGGCACCTTAGAGATACTGTTTAAGTCAAATTCAGCACCAATATTTGTCATCGGTGGCACATGGAAATTCTCTGGAAGGTCTCTCCCATCAACCACGCAGTTATGGCGGATCACACAACCTTTACCAATAACAGTATTGAACACCACTGAGTTGAAGCCAATAAAAACGTCGTCGCTCACTTCACAAGGTCCGTGAATAATTGAGCGGTGGGCAATAGAAGAGCGTTCGCCAATGGTGACCGCCGCTCCAGCTTTCGAATGAATCACAACCCCATCTTGGATGTTGGTATCGCGCTTGATGACAATCGCTTCCATATCACCTTCTTCATTCACCTCGTCAGCACGAATCACAGCGTATGGGCCAATAAATACATTCTCTTCGATAATAACCTTACCGCAGATGATGGCTGTAGGGTCGATAAATGCCTTTTCAGAGACTTGCGGCATATGACCGCTTGGATTTCTTCTTAACATACTACTTACTCACAACAACAGGTTTTGAAACTTAAATTATCTCTCAAATGCTAGGCGCATCGCTTTAACTGGTTGGTCAGTCACGGTTTGGTTCTCATACACAAGTTGACCGTTGACCCAAGTGCCATCAATACGTGAAGAGAAAGTATGTCCAGCGAAAGGCGTCCAACCACAATGATATAAGCTGTCTTCGTGGGTCACTTCTGTTGAAGATTCAATATCGACAAGCACCAAATCAGCAAAGTACCCCTCTCGGATGAATCCACGATCTTTAATGCCGTAACGGATAGATGGGTTGTGAGCCGTTTTTTGAACGACCTGCGCAATCGTCATACGCTCGCTATTGACGTGATCGAATAGGGTCAACAATGCATGCTGTACAAGCGGTAAACCCGCTGGTGCTTGCTCATAAGGAACCTGTTTCTCTTCCCAAGTGTGAGGCGCGTGATCAGTCGCAATAATATCGATTTGGCCCGTCTGAAGAGCCGCTACGATCGCATCTCGATCGCTAGGGTATTTCACAGCAGGGTTACATTTAATCTGGTTGCCTAACGTGGCGTAGTCTTCGTTGCTGAACCAAAGGTGGTGCACACACGCTTCAGCGGTGATGTTTTTGCCCTCAATCGGTCCTTTGTCAAACAGAGCGAGCTCTTTCTCAGTCGTAATGTGTAAAACATGCAGCTGACTGTTGTGCTTCTTAGCTAAACCGACTGCGTAGGACGAAGATGCATAACACGCCTCGTCATCTCTTAGCACTGGATGATCATCTATTTCCAATGTCGCTTTTGACTGCTTAAGTCTATCTAGATTTTTCTGGATTACCGGACCACTCTCACAGTGGGTAACAATAAGCACAGGGGAATCACGGAAGATCGCTTCTAAAGCATCCGGAGCCTCTACCAGTAAGTTGCCTGTCGATGCGCCCATAAACACTTTCACGCCACAGTGAATCGCTGGGTCTAGTCGCTTGATCTGCTCTAAGTTGTCCTCTGTTGCACCCAAATAGAAGGAATAGTTGGCTAACGAGCGCTCTTCTGCGATAGCGAATTTTTTCTCCAGCGCCTCAATCGTGGTCGTCGCAGGGTTTACATTCGGCATCTCCATGTAACTGGTGATACCTCCAGCTACCGCAGCGCGAGATTCTGAAGCAATGGAGCCTTTGTTGGTTAAACCTGGCTCGCGAAAGTGCACTTGGTCATCAATCATTCCCGGAATAAGAAAACGACCTTTTGCATCAATGATTGAGTCATCAGGATACGCCTCAATCCCCTTTGCAATCCTATCAATGCGTTGACCAACAATTCTCACGTCAGTCTCAATAACCACCCCTTCATTCACCACTTGGGCATTTTTGATCAGCGTTGCAGACATAGTATTTAACAAGCTCCTTGTCATTGTTAAAGGTTGGGTTGCAATGACCACTAGACTATTGGTGCCCCTCTTCAAGACAACAAAGGTGCTAACGCTCAATTTAATGTTACGTTATAACATAACCAACATAAGGTTGTAACTCTTTGTATGGTTTATTGATGAGCTTATTAGTGAGCTTTAATAGTCATTCCTATCGAGAGTATGGACAGTCAGACAGCCCTCACAGTGACCTCATTAAATCCCAAGAAAAATGTGATCTTATTTACACATAGGGCGATCAAGCCTTTTTCTTGTTTCAATGATAATTATTATGTACGACAATATTACATAATAAGAGTACCAATAATGAACAAAAGAACCCTAATTGCTGCATCTGTACTGTTGTCTATGCCTTTAGCTGCTATGGCTGAAGTGGTTAACAATGGTGTATCCCACGCCGTCCCTGCCGATAAGTTTGACATGCGAAACTGGAAGATCACGATTCCTTCTGACATCAATGAAGATGGGCGCATCGACGAGATCGAAGGCGTCGCAATGATGAGCTACTCTCATGAGGACTTTTTCTTCCTGAACGAAGATGGACACCTTGTGTTTGAGGTACACAACAAGGCGATCACAACCAAGAACTCAAAGAACGCTCGTTCTGAACTACGCCAAATGCCGCGCGGCGCTAACTTTGACAACATTCTTACCGACGGCAAACTCAATCAATGGGCACTCTCTAGCCACCCTCAAGCGGATGAGTACAGCGCCGTTGGCGGGACACTCGAGGCGACTCTCAAAGTTGATCATGTATCCATCAATGCTAAACATCCAGAGAAGTACCCTGCACACTCTGTAGTAGTGGGTCAGATCCACGCCAAGAAACACAATGAACTCATCAAAGCAAAAACAGGCTATGGGCACGGTAACGAACCATTAAAAATCTTCTATAAAAAGTTTCCGAGCCATGAGTACGGCTCTGTATTCTGGAACTACGAGCGTAATCTAGCGAAAAAAGATCCAAACCGTGCTGACATCGCTTACCCAGTTTGGGGCAACACTTGGGAAAACCAACAAGAGCCAGGTAAGGCGGGCATCAAGTTGGGTGAAGAGTTCAGCTACCGCGTTGAAGTAAAAGAGACCACGATGTATCTGACCTTTGAAACCGCACGTCATGACACGGTGAGATACGAAATTGACCTAAGCAAAGGGATTGATGAGAAAGACTTCCCTACAGGTTACGCTGAGGATGACTTCTACTTTAAAGCCGGCGCATATGGCCAGTGTAGCGTGAACGACACTCACCCAATTTGGGGGCCGGGTTGTGCGGGTACAGGTGACTTCGCGACAGACAAGAAGAATGGTGACTACAACAGCGTGACCTTTTCAGCGTTGAAACTGAACGGAAAATAACGCTCTATTTAATGTCATAGAACAGAAATGACCTTCAGACACGATGGCTTGAAGGTCATTATCAATGCGATTATATGAGTTGATGATGAAGGCTTTAGTCAGTATTTTTCTAATCGAACAATCCGGTCACAGGTTGCATTGAATAGTAACAAGCTCGCGCTATACCTTGCTCAGAGACCAACTGTAGATCATCAAAGAAGAAACGACTGGTCATAGTATGTCTACCGCCATTGATGAAAATCTCCATCACCGAATTATCAACATAGACGTCAATCACCTGCCTTTTGCTCAACCTCGGTGCTTTTCTCACATCTCCAAATTCTTGAGCATAGTTCTGAGACATTTGGCTTCGATCGAGAGTAAATTCATTTTCGTCAGCACTAAAGGTTACCTTGTCGCCACGCTCATTTCTTAACTCTAAAGCAAACTCATCAGTGTCGAGTTCCAAACGAAGCATAAAGCTTGTTTGATTCAATACATGTGCTCCAGAGAAGACTTCTCCCTCCCCTTTCAACTCATCGAGTTCAGTCAGAGGGGATTGAATTAAGTAGCCCCCTTCCAAGCGTAGTTCACGTGGTAATGACAGCATACCTGCCCACTGATTCTTAACCGATGGTGTATCAATGTCAGGTAACCCAATCCAAGCAATCAAAATACGGCGACCTTGTTCATCTAAATAGGTCTGAGGTGCATAGAAATCAAAGCCATAGTCAGGTTGAATGATATCTTGGTGTCCTTCAAGTTCCATTGACTCAAGGTTCAATCTGTCACCAACAATGTAGGCGACCGAGTAAATATTTTTAAAATCGTAAGCATTGCTGGATGACACACCTTGTGGAGAAAACAGCATGATTGACTTGCCATCAATTTCAAAAAAATCAGGACATTCCCACATGTAACCGAAGTCTTGGTAACGAGTTTTTATCGGCCCTTTATGTTGCCAAGTCTTTAAATCTGGACTTTGATAAAGCACCATTGAACCACGTTCAGCTGGAGTTTGAGCGCCCACGACCATGAAGTACTGGTCATCCTTTTTCCATACCTTAGGGTCTCGAAAATGCTCAGTGTAGTGGTCATTTTCAATAATCACGCCCTGCTTCGCGATCGTACCTTCTGCCGTCATAGTTGCGAAACACTGCGTAGGCTCTCGGATCCAATCTTCATCGCGTTTGTTACCTGTGAAGAAAAGCAAGGCTTGCTCGTTATCGACAAGCGCCCCGCCCGAATAGACACCGTGTGAGTCGTAATCATCACCAGGCTCTAGACCTACTCCGTGATCGGTAAAATGGACAAAATCTTTGGTTGATACGTGGTACCAATATTTCATGCCATGAACAGGGCCAACTGGAGTCCATTGATAAAAGATGTGGTGTTCGCCGTTGAAATAACAAAGGCCATTTGGATCGTTCAGTAAGCCAAATTTTGGGGCTATGTGATAACTAGGAAAACCAGAATCCGTAACGCGAGCTCTCTCCATTTCAGCCACTTCTTGCGATGTAATCTGTTCTAAACGGCGATACCTTTGTTCCACAGTCCAATTACTATTTGCATTCATGCATTGTTCTCTAGTCTCGTTGATTACGACTGCGCGCAGTGGATGAACTGAATAAGTTCTTCTTGGGTAGGGAGTGCAGTCATGGCACCTTTTTGCGTTGTTGCAAGTGCACCGCAGCCATTTGCCCACTCGATCGCTTTATCGATCGTGGCGAGATTATCCCAATGTTGCTGTTGAGAAAGTCTTGCGAGCAGGCCACCGACGAAGGCGTCACCAGCACCAGTCGTATCAACTGGCTGTACGACTTGACCTGTTACTCGCTTTCCTGAACCTTCAAAGATTCGCCACACTCCCTTGGCACCTTGCGTAACCAAAATGAGCGTGTTGTCAAAATCAGCGATAGCATTTAGACCTTGTTCAACCGATTGAGAACCAGTCAAAAGCACTAATTCCTCTTCAGAGAACTTGACGACATCAGCCAGTGCCACAGCTTTCATTACAGTACTTTTTATTTCAGACGGATTCGCCCATACCTCTTCGCGCAAGTTTGGGTCGAAACTCACATAGCCACCGACGCATTTGATTCTATCAATTGCTTCAAATGTACTGCTTCTGCTTGGTTCATTAGCCAGAGAAATAGAGCAGACATGTAACCAATCACCTTGTTGAAAGCTTGGAATATCATCGTTGACCATAAACTGATCGGCACTTGGCTTAACCATAAAGGTAAAGCTGCGCTCACCATCATCATCCAAGTCAACCACTACCGTTGATGTTCTGTGTGTTGGATCTTGAACCAGAAAATCGGCATTTACATTTTCTTTGGTCAGTGTCGTCTTCATAAAACGACCAAACGGATCATCTCCGATTCGCCCAAAGAAAGCACTTTTGCCCGAGAGACGAGAAACGGCAACCGCCACATTAGCAGGCGCACCACCCGGGCATTTCAATAGCGTCGAGTCCGAGTCGGGAATTAAGTCAACAACAGCATCACCTGTTACCCATACTTGATTCATCATACTTACCTTAAACAAAACATATTGATAAATAAGCGGCGATGTCTCGTTGCCTATATCAATGAAAAAACAAAAAGGCTAGCCAAGATAATATTCTTGGCTAGCGCCCCAACAATTTAGGAAAAGAAGTGGAATTGGGGGAACCCCACCCTTAAGGAGTTCAAAATCTAAGCGGTTGCCTTACGGTTTTGCTTTACCTGTTCACGCATACCAAGAACAACAGTCAGTGCAAACGCCGTAATAAACGCGATGATCATACCAACAATGTAGTAACCAATATGCTCAGGAGAAATTGAGATAATACCCGGTAAGCCCGCTGCACCTAGTGCCTGCGCTTTCACATTGAACATTGTAATAAAGGCACTCGATAGAGCTGCTGCACACACAGCGGCGATGAACGGGTAACGCAGTTTTAGGTTTACACCGAACATAGCAGGTTCGGTAATACCTAGTAGGCCGGTGACACCAGATGGAATCGCAATCCCTTTCATCTTTTTGTCTTTGCTCATGACGCCAACTGCAAGTGCTGCAGCACCTTGAGATACGTTAGACATTGCTGCAATTGGGAAGATAAATGTACCGCCAGTGATTGCAATATCAGCAAGCAGCTGTGTTTCAATTGCGATAAAGCTGTGATGCATACCGGTAATAACAAACGGTGCATAAATAAAGCCAAATACCGCACCACCAACAAAGCCAGCAGAGTTGTAAAGCCAGTTTAGGCCATCACCTAGTAGGAAGCCGATATCACGTGTAAACGGACCAACAACGGTGAACGTCAGTAGACCCGTGATAAAAATGGCCAATAGCGGTGTTAAAAGGTTATCCAGTACTGACGGAATCACTTTACGTAGACCAAGCTCGACCTTAGCCAGAATAAACGCTGACACAAGAACTGGAAGTACTGAGCCTTGATAGCCAACCTTCTGGATTTCAAAACCCATGATGTTCCAAACAGGAATATTGCCTGAAACAGCAGCGCCGCCGAAGCCCCATCCATTAAGCAGTTCTGGGTGAACCATCAGCATACCTAATGCTGCACCTAGATATGGATTACCGCCAAACTTCTTGCTTGCCGAGAACGCTAATAAAATAGGTAAGTAAACAAAAGGAGCATTAGCGAAGGTATTGATCATATTCGCAAGGTCAGTTAACCCTGGATTGGCGTCAATTAGAGATTGGCCATCAATAAACAAACCTTGTGCAGTCAATAAGTTATAAATACCCATCAACAAACCACCAGCAACAATTGCTGGGATAATCGGAACGAAAATGTCAGAGAGTCCCTTTACCGCTCTTTGCACAATATTCTGTTTGTTGGCACCTGCAGATGCGACGTCATTGGTCGACATCTCACTCATGCCAGTTAACTTCGCCAGCTCAGCGTAAACTTGGTTAACGATTCCCGAACCGAAAATGATTTGGTATTGACCCGCTACTTTGAACTGACCTTTGACCCCATCAAGATTATCGATAGCTTGCTCGTCAATTTTTGATTCATCGGCTACGGCAAGGCGCAAGCGCGTTGCACAGTGTGCGAGAGCGGTAATATTGCTCTTGCCACCTAATAGAGTTAACAGCTCTTTGGCTACTGCTGGATAATTCATTTCATACCCCATTGGATTATTAATTTGAGCCTTTCGAAATTTTCGGGAACGTTTGCAAAAAGAATTTTTGCTGATTACTAACAAATGTTCAAAGATATCTGCTCAAGAGTGTGAGAAAGATCTTTAAATTATCTCCCTAAATGATTCCGACAGGGTTAAAATTCCCATTAACTTAAGCAACGAGTCTCATCTCTTTGCAAACAATCCCAAAAATAAATGAATGGATAGTGTGAATGGCAAGTTTGCATGATGTTGCACTTCTAGCTGGCGTCTCAAAGTCGACAGTTTCACGTGTTATTAATGATGAATATGGCGTCAAAGAGGCCACTAAGATCAAGGTTCGCAAGGCCGTAGAAGAGTGTGGCTATGTTCCTAATCAAGTCGCAAAGGACCTTAAATCTCGTAAAACAAACCTTGTTGGTGTGATTGTCCCACGCGTCTCCTCTCACGCTACGTCACAAGGCGTTGACGGCTTAACGGCAGTGCTTGAGCAGGCAGGCAAGCACGTATTGTTAGCCAGTACCCATCAAGCGCATCAAAAAGAGTTGGAATACATCCATATCTTTAATCAGAAGCGAGTGGAAGGGATTATTCTCTACGCCACCCACCTAGACAAAACGCTCGTAAAGGCAATTCAAAGCTCTGCTGTTCCAGTGGTGTTGGTCGGTCAAGATGGTTCGATGTTCAACATACCTAGCATCATTCATGACGATACTCGTGTTGGCTTTGAAGCTGGAAATCGTCTGGTTAGTAAAGGATGTCATACACTTGGCTTTATTGGCGTTCAAGGCGACGACATCGCCGTTGATAAGCAGAGGTCTCAAGGCTTTGAAGATGCCCTCAAACACCATGAACTCGAATTAAAATTCCATGCTCGAGGCGATTTTACGATTGAGTCGGGTTACGAACTGGCAAAAGAACACCTCAAGAAGTTCCCGAAATTAGACGGCCTATTCTGTGCGACAGACCGTATTGCGATTGGTGCCATGAGAGCCATTCAAGAAGCCAAACTTGAGCCTGGGAAAGATATTTTCGTACTTGGTGTTGGTGACGATGAACTCGCTTCAGTCTGTACCCCTACCCTATCAACGTTCAACTATGCGTTTGATAAGGCGGGAGAAAATGGTGCAAAATTGCTGTTAGATCGAATTGCAAATAAGGGGTTTGAGATGAGTAAGATGGTACTCACCTTTCAAAACATTGACAGGCAGTCTTGCTAATCGCTTCAACAAAGGCAGGAAAGGGCTATCCTTCCGTTCTCATTCTCAATAAGGACTCAATAAAAATGCCAACCTCTGCGGTTGGCATTTTTGTCTTAGTGATTAATATTATCTTAGTAACTAACTTTTTCTTAGTAACTAACTGTACCTTAAGTAATTAAAAGTTAATGTTAGAACCAAGTTTCCATCTGAAGCGCGAACAGAACCTCTCCGCCGTCACCCATCGTAGATGCATCCGGTTCTTGGCTGATTGCATAACCATTCAGCTCATCGCTCCAATCTACATAGCTCACAGCAAAACGTAGTTCAGGACGATCAAAGAAGCCGGTACTTGTTGAAAGCTTCAGAGTCGGAGCAACGGTCGCTTTATAAAACCCACCACTTGCTTGTTCGACAGAGTTATCAAGGTCCATATATTGGTAAGAACCCTCATACACCATTTCAAAGTTTTCATTGAACTCTTGAGCTAATCGAACATTGAGTGACGCCCATGTATATTCATCATTCTTCTCTAGGCGATCTTGACTGCGTTCAGCCATAAACGCTGGAGCAACACGCCAATTATCAGCAAAGCGTGTGACACCATAGCTGAATAAACGTACTGCTTTCGCGTCATCCAGCAGATCACCGTTCGACCCTATGCCTTTCAACTCAGCGCCCAAACCACTACCAACAATGAAGCCAGTTTTTGAGAAGCCTTCGTTCATTCCGTAGAAACTCTCTGCGTGGAAAGCGAGCATCGCGTGCTCACCGTGATCAGCGGCGCCATCAGTACGATCACTGTTGTCTGCTGACGTCATCGCACTCAACATAAATTGCCACTGCCCAATGCGGTTGTTCATCGTCGCAATGTAGTTTTCAACATCAGTTGATGAGCTATCAATTTCCCCAAAGTCGCGACCGTAAATCGAGAAGTTAGCCTTCCAACTTTCATTTAGTTGAACATCGTAAACACCCGCACCAGTACCCGACAAGAATACGATATCAGAGTCAAAGAAGTGGATATCAAAGTTGTCTCTATCAAATCGCTTACCCGCCCAGAACGTTGCCTCAGAAAATGCCTCTGAGTCTGAGAACATCGCTAAGTTATTCAATTCTGAATAAACCTGTCGTACGTTCAATTGGCTTTCACTGGCCGTCCATTCATTGTTTGTTTCAGTGCTGTCTGCAAGCATGATTCTAAACAGCGCACTTGAACCATCCTCTGCAAAGCGCTTATGAATCAAGTTCGCTTCTACGTAGTGGTCGTCCTCAACTCCCAAACGACCTATTGGTGCACCAATAGCTCCCGCTGCTGTCATGTATGGCCCTGTACCTGTCGCGCCATTTAAATCATCATTAATTAATAACCCTGATCGTGCATAGCCGTGAAACTCAAATGTCGATGCCTTCTCATCGGCTGTCACTGCGACCTGTTCAGTTTGTTCGATTCTTTTCTCTAACTCGTTGATTCGCTTTTCTAATTCAGAGACCTCTGTTGATGCCATTGCTGGTAAAGCTACCAAACTCATTGCTACAGCCATTGCTAAATTATGTCGTTTCATGTCCTTTGTCCCACGTAATGATATTAAGAATCCTTGCAAACGTTCCCAATAAAATTTATAGGCGATTTAAGAATAGAAAACAGATGATAAGCCGATATTTTGATGCATATTCATACTTAGAAAAACATCTGGCTTGTGACCTTGGGATGGATAATATCGATAAATTTCGGGAACGTTACCGAATTTATTAAATTCTGTTATGCGCATCACGATAAAGATAAGAAAGGGAAATGTGATTGGTAGCAAGCGCACACAAACCATGGCACAGAAATTCGACAAAAACGAAGAAGATTTGCCTTCGTTGATACGCTGGGTGATGTCAGATAATGAAACAAATAGGCCGTTACAGCCCATTTGCTTCATTGAACATTGATAGGGGTTTAACTTACTAGAGGCGTCACCAAGTACTCATGAATCGTTACCTTGCCTTGATCATCTAGAGACAACTGCCATTTTTCATTGACCGAAAGCTCTAATGACTCACCTTTTAATAACGAGTTTGAGTACGTATCTGCCTTTAGTCGGATACGTAAATCCAACTGATGGCCCTGTTCTACCTTCTTAATCGCAAGCTGCTCTACATCGTGATCACAATTTGGTTTGAATGTTGCGCGAGCTATCGCGTACCAATCTTCGAACCCTGAGTGACCGATAAACTTACCTTCCGGCATCGTCATCTCAACTTTTTCACTAAGATGCTCCAAGAAGTAATCGCTTTGCTCTGGGAGTTGATCAAATTGACCAAACCACTCTGCCACGAAGTGTTGCAGGCGATCTTCGTCAGACTCTGTTACTTGGCGAATTGAGGCAATCAGTCGCTCTGCGTGGTCATTCGCTCGCGCTTGTACCTCTTCTAACTCATTGTATACATTTGGAATGTAAACCATTCGGTGAGTATACACTGGTTTATTGTATTTCACTCCAGCAAGGTACGCTGTTTGCTGCAGAGGAAACACGAGCTGCTCGATAGTGAAATGGTTATAACCCAATGGATCATAAGACTCTGACGGACCACCAACAGTGAAAGATAAGAAAAACTCTTTACCTTTTAACTTGTCACCTTCAGGGCCGTAGGCAAAGTTAAACGCCATAACATCGTCCAGCCACTTTTTCATCAGAGCTGGCACAGAGTACCAGTAGAATGGAAACTGAAGGACGATCACATCCGCTTCAATAAGCGCTTGCTGTTCAGCTTCTACATCGATCTTATAGTCCGGATAAAGCGTATCTAAACGACGTACAGACACGTCATCCAAGCCATTTTGCAAAGCATCGAGGATAACTGTGTTCGTGTATGACTCTTCTAAATTCGGGTGACCCGAAATAACAACTGTTTTGCTCATATTCATTTTCTTCATCGTCATTGGTGGATGAGCAAATCATACGTGTCGTCATTATTTATTTTTAGAGGCTTAATGTTTAATTAACTATTAGGTAGAAACTAACAAATAACTAAAATAGAATAGATTTGATATGAATGTAGGAGGCAACTAATGAAGGGAACAACGTATAATCAACTACTTATGTTTCATGCGATTGCGCGAGAGGGTTCAATCTCTGGCGCAGCAAGGCAGTTAGAAGTTGCTCCCCCCTCGGTTAGCCAAGCGCTCAAGTCTCTTGAGAGTGAGTTAGGGCTGCCACTATTCACCCGTACCACGCGTCGTGTCGAACTCACAGAGGCAGGCCATGCACTTTATGAAAGAACTTTGGATGCCATCAGCGATCTCTCGTTTGCTGTCGAAAGCGTTGCGGATCTAAGTCGAACACCATCAGGTCGTGTCTCAATCACCGTTCCCAGATTCGTCTATCAGTACTTACTTGAGCCAATATACGCGGAATTTTGCCAGCGCTTTCCTGAAATACAGTTGGAAATCTCTATCTTTGATGGAACGGTCGATATCCTCAAAGAGGGTATGGATCTGGGAATTCGTTTTGGTGACAAGGTCGAAGAAGGTATGATCGCCAAACCACTGACTCCAAACTTTAAAGAAGCCGTGTTCGCTTCCCCAGCTTATATCGCTGCTTTCGGAATGCCGAAGAGCATCAGTGAGCTGTCGCAGCATAGACAAATCCAGTATCGCTTTATTACTTCAAAGAAAGTGGCGCCCTTACCCATGATAGACAATGGTAATACTGTCCATGTGAAAATCCCGACAGCTCTTACCGTGAACGACACTGACCTCATGGTTGACGCTGCCAAAAAAGGATTGGGGATTGGGGATTGGGCGTATTATCTCACCAATGGTTGAGCCACTGTTCAAGTCAGGCGAGTTAATTCCTGTCTTGGAAGAGCATTGGGGAGATACCGCAGGACTCTATCTCTATTTCCATAGAAACACACAAAAAGCCCGCCGAGTACGCGTATTGATCGACTTCTTGTATGAAAAGATCACCCAATAGGCCACTTAATCGAGCCTTGTTGGCTCCGCGTTTGCAATGCGTTCGATACTTCTCAAATTACTCAAATGAGAGTCATAAAAAGAGATAGGCGCAGAGCCGTGTTGTAGCGCCTTTTTATAGATAGAAGCAATGAAAATATCTGCCAGTGTGAATTGACGGCCAATCGCAAACCTTGAGTCTAAGCAGATCGACGGTCTCAGCTTATCAAGACTTCGAGTAATCCATTCTCCGCGCAGTGCTCGTTTCGAATCTTCCTCAAGTTCGGGCCTCAAGAAACGCAACACCGTGCGATTTTGTGGAGAGTGTATGGTCGAGTTAACGAGCTCACACACCCAACGCACGCAGGCTCTAACCAAAGGCTCGTTTCCCAACAAAGTACGACCGTCAAAGGCCTCTTCTATGTACTCGATAATGGCCATTGATTCGGAGAGCATCACCCCATCGACAGAAAGTGAAGGCACATATCCAAACGGATTGATCGCTAAGTAGCTCGTTTGTAACTCTTGTGAGGTCACTTCTACCCTATTGTATGAAATACCTTTGTAGTTCAGTGCCCACTCCACTCGTTCAGAGCTGTTCGACCCAGCGGCACTGTAGAGAACCAAATCCATATGACCTCCTAGCTATTTCCGGCGTAGTTACGATACCTACCAAAAGTTTCACTCTCTTGGCGATCAATTCAATGCAGAAGTTATTATTGAGTCTGCTTTTCTTGCTTGCGGTGCTCTTTCAGGTTTTTGTGAAACTCTTCCGTAAGCGCTTGAATTTTTGGCATCACTCGCTGTGCTAATGCTTGACTTGTTACCATCGACTCTTGCATCACAACAGGCATTTTGCTTAGGATACTTTGACCCGTTTCTGAACGATAAAACTCTAACATTGCGGTGATCTCTTCTTCAGAAAAATGTTTGTTGTAGATGTTGACTATCATCGGTTCAAACTGCTCCCAGCTCAACTCAGCTTGCATAATCGCAAGCACCTCTTGATGATATTCTTCAAAGAGAGGACGTTCAGACTCGGAAACCTCCAATTGTGTATGCATACTACCGATCATATTATTTATCTGGATGTTCATCGAATCTAGCATCTCATCTAAATTCATAACCTCAACTAACGCATTCACTTTTTCTGCCTTGGAAAGATCACTCGCTGATAAATGCAAAGGCAATAACAACATTAACGCAATAACGACTTTTTTCATTTTATTCTCTCTCAATATGCAATAACGCATAACCCTAACGGTACAAACCAAAATTTTTTGACAAAAACATCCCATTGTTACCGGATGATCATCACTTAATTCATTGACATAAAAGGCAATATTGAGAACTTATATCATTTGGCGTTATAAAATCGAGCAAATATCGCTAAACATTACAAATATGCGACATGAGGAGTAAGAGAACAGAGATTGGAGGAGTTCAGGAGATAGACTGGAAGACAATAAGAAGGGTTGGGACACAATAAAAAAGGTAGTAATGTGTGGGGCAGCACTGATACTGCTACCCCAAGTAAGCTTGTGAATTACAGCATCTCTTTAGCAACCAAATGCAATAGAAAGGTTTCGCGCTCAATGCTCATGCCTTTCTTAGGGCTTTCTGCCATGGTTTTTTCGTTATGAGCGATAGCGTCATGGATGTTGATCCACACCGGCTTCATTCCGTTCTTAACTTCGTAATCTTCGTAAGCTGTTTCACCCAATTCGCTATCAATTTTACAGGTGTAGCAGTAGGAGATCATGTGCATGATATCGGCATCATCTTTATACCAAGGACGAAACTCTTCAAAAATACCAAATGGCTTAATGCCATGGATATTCTGAGCCCCTGTCTCTTCTTGCAGCTCACGAACCATACCCGCAATAACGTCCTCACCTTCATCTAAGCCGCCCCCAGGAATGGTGTAGTCGTGGTAACGCTCTGTATATAACATCAGAATATTCTCACCATCCAACACAATTGCACGAGCGGCGTTGCGCTTGTACACAGTTTGGTTATCTAAGTGCTCAATGTCAGGGTGAATCGTTGTTTTTAGGTGTCTCATTGTCGTTATAGCTCTGCAAAATTTGGCGGCATCATATCACAATCACCAATAGATTGAATTCAAGCATATGATTCAATGCTTAACAGTACCAAAGCTTATACACATTAACGTCTCTCAAACGAAAAAAACCTTACATGTTTGCCCTTTTCGAGTCTCATGTAAGGCTTTCACTATCAGCGTACTGCTTTCAAATAGACTTAACCGTCTGCAGTAATCACTTCAATCAGAGCTTGTTGAACCTGAGCCGCTTCATCAATCGCAATCTGGCAAGTACCAGCTGCGATATGACCGCCGCCACCGTATTGCAACATCAATTCACCTACATTGGTTTTAGAACTGCGATCGAAGATAGATTTACCAGTCGCAAATACAATATTCTGCTTCTGGAAACCCCACATCTTATGAATCGAGATATTGCACTCTGGGAACAGCGCATAAATCATAAAACGGTTACCCGCGTAAATAGTTTCTTCGTCAGTAAGGTCTAGGAACACTAGATTTTGATGGACCTGTGCACAACGGGTCACTTGTTCCTTAAACATCTGCTCGTGCTCACGATAGAGGTCGATACGCTCTTTCACGTCAGGCAGTTCGAGGATCTGATCAATAGTATGGTTCTTACAGTAATCAATCAGGTCCATCATCAAGGCGTAGTTGGAAATTCGAAACTCACGGAAACGACCGAGACCAGTACGCGCGTCCATCAGGAAGTTGAGTAAGTTCCAACCTTGCGCATCTAACACTTCATCTTTGTTGAACTGTGCTGAATCGCCTTTATCAACCGCTTCCATCATCTCTTGCCACTCTTCAGGGAAGGTCGCAAGACCACCATAATGATCCCAAACTACACGCGCTGCTGAAGGCGCATCAGGGTCGATAATATGGTTAGTACGCTCACCCGTATTACGAATGGTTTCAGAAAGATGGTGGTCAAAAGTCAGATATGACGAAGGAACGTAAGGCAAGTTGGTGACAATATCGTTCTCAGTGATCTCAATGATGCCGTCTTGCATATCTTTTGGATGAACAAATTTGATGTCATCAATGAGGTCTTGTTGCTTTAAAAGTACGGCACACACAAGGCCATCAAAGTCACTACGGGTAACGAGTCGGTATTTTTGGTCTGACATTTTCATTCCTTTGTCATCAAACATATTAAGCTAAGATAACCGCACAGAATATCTATAATCAAGCCATTCACTTAACCCATATGCAAGCAATATAAGTAAGCTTGATCCAACACTCAAAATAGCTCTAAATCTGTCGGATTATCATACTAATTCAACCTGTTGCTTAAATAATCACGGATTTTTCCTGATTCTAAAATATACTCATTAAAAGAGCTTCCTAACCTTGCTAAGGAGATAGCATGAAAACAATTGGCTTGATGGCAATGTTCACTTTGGTTTTAGGGGGTTGTGCGAGCGAGTACGACCAATACAGTGAGTCAGAACGAGTTTCAGTGGCTAACCCTGCTGCCGTGTACTGTGTTCAACAGGGAGCAGAGCTTGACACCGTGACAGAAAATGAGCAGCGCACGACCTACTGTGTCTTTGAAAACGGCGACCGTGTTGAGCAATGGGAATATTATCGCCAAAACCACGAACAAAAGACTGAAAGCTAACATCTCTATCTCAAGTGGCCAGGGTGCCACTTGAACACTCCCTCTTATCTTATTGATAAATAAAGACTACCTTATAAACAGATCCGTTTTATTTTTACTGTAAGCCTTTGCTTTTACAGTACGCACCGCAAATGAACAGTGTTTTATTCCTGACATTCCTCTGACATTGGCGCTCTTGCGACCTATAAAATGTGCTCTGTGTTACATTTATTTACAGATAGTTCATTATGAAAAGCCAAACCAAAAACAGCGACCAAAGCTCGATGTCTCTAGAGATCCCTGAATTCAATATCTCTCAATCGACGTCTCAAGTGATTTTCAAGCGCTGCCAAACCGCGCTTATCGTTCTTGCCATCGGTATCATCGTCAACCTAGCGCTACGTATTGATTACGTCTTAATCGGTGGTGAGTTGAGTGAACTGTCTGTCACTGAAGTCCTAGAACAGTTACTACTATTGACCTCTTCACTGTCATTCTTATATATGGCGAAACACACCAGCCAAGTTAAGCATGCCGCCTTGTTAATGAGCGCGTTCTTTGCCGTGATGTTGATACGCGAATTGGACTTTTGGTTTGATATGATTACTCACGGGGCCTGGGTCTATCCAGCAATCTTGGTTGCCGGTAGCGCTATTTTTTACGCCATCAAAAATGGCAAACAAACGCTTGATCAAATTGCGTATATCCTAGCCTCGCCACACATGAACCTATTAATTACTGGCGTGATGCTACTGCTTGTTTTTTCCCGTCTGTTTGGCATGGGTAGCTTTTGGCACAACATTATGGGCGCTGATTATGTGCGTGAAGTTAAAATCATCGCTGAGGAAGGCACGGAGCTATTGGCTTACTGTTTGATTGCCTTTGCTAGCGTTAAAACTGTCAACGGTTTCAGAAACAAGACAAAGCAATCGTCATAATCGATTAGCGCCACCAGCGAGTATCCAGCTCTTGTTCTGGATCGAGATAACGGTTAAGTAAAGTCAGGTTGGTATCCAGCAATGCGAGATACTCCCTGACTTTTTCTTTATCCGTTCCTACAGGAGTATCTTCGATACAGTTGTGTAAAAGAGGCAACAGCGAATCTAGCAAACTAAACTGACCGCTCTCTGAGAGTTGTATCGCCTTGTCGATCGCTTCTAGCCCTAACTGAGCAGGTACTTTACGAGTCTGCTGTTCTTGCCCTACAAAACGTCCTGTTACTGTGCCTTCGAGGTAAACTCGGTAAGTCGTTAGACTGTCAGTCAATAGAAAGAGCTGACCTTGTACGGTCGTATGTGGATAAGGCACCACAACATGCTGATCGATATCTCGCTCAATATTCAGAGACACACCCAATTGCCCACAACGCTCTTCAAGCACCTTAAGCAGCCCTTGCGCATCCATTAATGATTGGATTTCAAAAATGCGCTGCAAGTGGTAATCATTGGACACAAATATCACATTCAATTGCTGACCATTCTCGAACAGACCACTTTCGATAAGTTCCAACGCTAAATTGTGGATGTTCTCTATCGTATTGGTTGATTTTTTCTCTAATAACCTCGCTTGAATGCTCAAAGGTGATTCAAGCTGACTTTCGAGTTGCAAGAAGTACTCATACATCACTTCGGCTTCAGACAGAGTTTGTCCCGGTGTTACACCACCACAAAACGCGATCGCTACTTCATCATTTGAGCGACTTACCAGATAATCGATGGCAGCTTCAACTCTACCCTTTCCTTCTGCAGTCAATTCATTCTTATTTAGCCGTTTACCCAGAACAACTACAAGGTTTTTAATGCTCATTTAATGTACAAGTCTCGTTTTCGCAATTAGATAGAGTGAATTATGTATACAATAGTTGTTAACAAAAGTATTTTTAAATTCTCATGAGTTGCTCGCAATAACGCTCTCTATTGATGGCAACTTTATAGGTAGTAAACCGTGTAGCAGTGAGAAGAGGAAATTCTCACCTTTTCCCTGATACATGGAACAAATGCCCATGAGTATAAAACATAACAATATCATTCATACACTATGCTCATAAGAAGCGAGGTATGTAAAAACAGTTACATCAGAGTTCGCACGAAGCGAACCCTTCACAGGAAGTTATTATGCTGTCTATTTTTGATATCTATAAGATTGGCGTTGGTCCATCCAGCTCGCATACCAATGGACCAATGATCGCAGGGTTTCAGTTTACTCAAAAAATCGCCTCTAAACTGGAAGAAGTGGCGAGAGTGCAAATTGACCTTTATGGTTCTCTTTCCCTAACAGGTAAAGGGCACCACACCGACCGCGCTACGATTTTGGGTCTACTGGGTAATAAGCCTGACACGATTAAAATCAGCAGTGCCAATCAAGCGATGCAAAAAGCCATTGAAGATAAGAGCCTTGCCGTTAGTGGTCACCATAACGTTCATTTCGACGTTGAGACCGATATGCTGTTTCACACCACCAACCTACCCCTACATGAAAATGGCATGACCATCTCTGCATTTAACGCAGAGGGCACACTGCTCGATATGGAAACCTATTACTCGATTGGTGGCGGCTTCATTGCCACAGAAGACGAACTCCAAAACGGAAAGCAAGAGCAAGAAATCCAGGTTGAATTTCCCTTTAGCTCTGCAGATGAATTACTTGCACTGGCCGACCAAAACGGTCTTAGCCTAGGCGGTTTGGTGTTGCGTAACGAAACCTCATTCCAAGACATGGAAGTGATCAACCAGCGCACAGAGCAGATTTGGAAAGTGATGTCACTCTGTATGGAGCGTGGCTTTGAAACTGAGGGGATTCTTGACGGTGGTCTTGAGGTAACTCGACGTGCTCCTGCCCTATTGAAAAAGCTGGAAGCCAATGCCGCGATTGAAAACGATCCGATGGAGATCATGGATTGGATTAACCTGTTTGCTTTCGCAGTAAGCGAAGAGAACGCCGCTGGTGGCCAAGTGGTTACCTCACCAACAAACGGAGCTGCAGGCGTTATTCCAGCCGTTCTGATGTACTACCACCGCTTTATCAAAGAGCTCGATACTAAACAGCTTAAGGACTTCCTTGCGGTATCTGGTGCGATTGGCATCTTATACAAGACCAACGCTTCCATTTCTGGCGCTGAAGTAGGCTGCCAAGGTGAAGTCGGTGTTTCTTCCTCAATGGCGGCTGCAGGCCTTACTGCACTGCGTGGTGGTAGCAATGAGCAAATCTGTATTGCAGCTGAAATCGCCATGGAGCACTCGCTAGGCATGACCTGCGACCCAATTGGTGGCTTAGTACAAGTACCCTGTATTGAACGTAATGCAATGGGTGCAATGAAAGCTATCAACGCCTCTCGAATGGCATTGAAGCGTACCAGCAAGTGTTTAATCTCTTTGGACAAGGTGATCGAAACCATGTACCAAACGGGTAAAGACATGAACAAAAAGTATCGCGAAACGTCTTTGGGTGGCCTAGCTGTGATTCATATGGCGCCACCGTGTGAATAAATAACTTTGATGGTCAGCCTCATTAACTTGAATTGAAGCGACACCTCACAACGGTAAACTAAGTTTCCAAATTTAAAACAAAGCCAGCCTCCGCGCTGGCTTTTTGTTCACTTGGAAACGCCTTTTTATAAATCACTACCACTCTTTGTGAAATGCATACGGTTAATCCTTGACCAAATTCCCTTTATTAACTGGGGAGTTAGATTGAAACCAATTTCAAGTAGTGAGACATCGCCCTGCGCAATCTTACCTTGCAATTTTCATTCATGAAAAATATCAATGCCAACATAAGAAAAGGTACGGCGAGTTAAAGCTCTAATGAGACAAATGTTTCAGTTTATGTCTTGCTAGTAATGATATTATAATTAGGTGATTACACTATATCTAAATATAAATGTGAGAAGAAAATAATGTGGAATAGATTAAACAAATCAATGATGTTCTGCCAAATGATGTTTGGATTATCATTCTATGGCGTACTCGTTAGCTTAACCCGTTTCTTCCTTGAAGACCTAAACTACAACGAAGCAGATACTATGATGATCGTGGGTGCCTTTTCCGCGATCGGTCCTCTATTTGCTATCGCTGGTGGCTTCATTGCCGATAAATTCCTTGGTGCTTACCGCTCTCTTACCATCAGTTTCTTAGCATTCGCGTCTGGTTACGCTCTTTTAGTTTTAGGCGCATCGGCAACCAACGTTCCTCTTTCTATGTGCGGTATCGCACTAGCAAGTTACGGTCGTGGTTTGATGTCACCATCTTACCCAAGCCTATACAAGCGTACGTTCAACTCTCAAGAAGACTTTGAGAAAGGCTACCCAATCAACTACTCAATCAACAACGTGGGTGCTTTCTTAGGTCAATACCTATTCCCAATGATCGTGCTGGTTATTGGCTTCCACGGTGGTTTCGCTATCTCGGGCATTATGGCTGCAGCTGCACTTGGTATGCTTATCATGAGTCGTAAAGGCCTTGTTGAAGTTGGTGCAGAGTTAGACCAAAAACCAGTTCCAGCAAAAAACTGGGCAATGTTTGGTGCACTTTCAATTGCGATGATCGGTCTTGTATTCTTCATGTTCTCTAACATGGACGTTGGCCAAAACATCGTTTACGCAATCGGCGGCGCAGCTATCCTTTACTTCGTTTCCCTGATGTTCAAAGCGAGCAAGGCAGAGTCTCTGAAGATGGGTACTATCCTAATCATCACGTTCTTAACCACATGTTTCTTCGTGTACTACGGTCAGATGATGACTTCGATGAACATGGTTGCGATCAATACGCTTAAAGGTTCTCTATTCGGTTTCATTCCACTTGAGCCTGAAGCAGCAATGGCGATGAACCCTCTATGGTGTATGGTTGGTGGCCCTATCGTTGCTGGTTTCTTCGGTATGCTAGAAAAGCGCGATATTCACCTATCTACGGCAACTAAAGTAGCACTGGCTTTCGTACTAACAGCGATTGCATTTGGTATCCTTACATTCGCTGTAACAACAGTTGGTGAAGACGTAATTATCCGCCCAGAGATTTTCCTAGCGATTCACTTCTTCCAAGCAATTGCAGAAGTTATCGTAGGTTCTATGGTTGTTGCCTTCATCCTATCTGTAGCACCTAAGCACATCGAAAACTTCTCTGTAAGTCTATTCTCTGTTGCTATCGCCCTATCTGGTATCGTTGGTGCCGTATTCTCTACGTCAATCGCGTTAGAGAAAGGCCAAGAGATCACTCAAGAGATCGTTCAAACGGTTTACGGTGACTACTTCCAGCTTCTAACAGTACTAGCAGTTGTGATGGTTGCTATCGCAATGGCGGCGTCGTTTGTTATTCGTAAGATGCTAGACGCAGCTAAAAATGCAGAGCAAGCGGTTGAGTTAGAAGAAGCAAATAGCTAATTCCACTCACCAGCCTGCACAGTAATTACTTTATGTAATTACGCCACTAACGCCCTAATACCTGATTAGGGCGTTTTTTATTTCCCCTTATTACTCACGCCTTTCTCCTGCAAATAAGTTTATGCTAAAAGTGCATGACGTAAATTCATGTAAATGATAACCATTACTATTGAGTCATTTAATGAAGGCTACTATGATAGTTAGCTTATAGAGAAAGAGAGTCCATTATGAGTAAGCCAAGTCCTATCCAAGTTACTGTTACAAGTACCAAAACCATCACACCAAACATGCAGCGCATCACCCTTAGTGGTGACGGTCTAAGTCGCTTTCCTAATGATTGTGAAGGTGGTTACATCAAGTTGATGTTTAATGAGTTGGGTGGAACAGATTTGACGACTCTTGAGCAGGGCAAACGCCCAACCATGCGAACTTACACGATTCGCGAGTTCAACCCAGACGTGCCTTCAATTGAAGTCGACTTTGTTCGCCACAACACCGTTGACCTACAGTGTGGCTTCGCAGCTCGTTGGGCGATGAACGTACAAGAAGGTGAAACCATCACTATTGGTGGCCCGGGTCTTATTCAAGGCTTAAATAAAGACGCTGATTGGTTTTTCTTGGCCGCTGATATGACTTCACTGCCTGCTCTTTCTGCAAAAGTGAAAAGCCTACCGCGTGATGCAAAAGGTTACGCTGTCATTCAAATCGCCTCAGAGCAAGACAAGCAGCCATTGGACGCACCAAGTCAGCTGGAGATCATCTGGTTGATAGAATCGGAACAGGCGTCATCACTGTCCGATAAGGTTCAAGAGCTCACTTGGCTTGAAGGCACTGCAGCAGTATGGACAGCGTGTGAATTCGAGAACATGCGAGCACTACGTCAATACTTCCGTAATGAGAAGGAAGTGGCTAAAGAGAACATCTACATCAGCAGCTATTGGAAACGTGGTGTGAGTGAAGATGGCCATAAAGTGTTAAAGCAAGAAGACGCTAAAGCGCAAGCCGAGGCTTAAATTCCGATTTTCGATTTGGCGACTGGCAGCCTGAACATGAAAAACGCCCTTAACTGAGAAAGGAAAGGGCGTTTTTTAATGATTAAAATAAGCAGTTAGATACTTTCACCAAGCTCAATCGCGTAACCTAAGTCCAGCTTAGCCGTCCAATCAGTTCTGCCTTGCAAGCGAGAAACGATTTGCTCAGCAGCGACCTTCCCTATCTGCTCCCTTGGAGTTATCACTGTTGCTAAACGCGGTGTCATGGTCATCGTAATATCATGGCCGTGGAAGCCCGCGATCGCCATCTGCTCAGGCACTTGAATACCACGACGAACACATTCGTAAAAGGCACCGATTGCTAAGTCATCATTGGTACAGAAGATGCCGTTAGCCTCAGGGTGCGTTTCTAGCAGCTCGCCAAGCAGCTTAGCACCTAAGGTAAATGAGGAGGCATCTTCGGTTTGAATCGTCAGTGGCGTAAGTGCGTGTTCTTCCATTGCATGCTCATAACCCGCCATCTTTAAACGAGTACGCTCATCCATTCGAGCCGCAAGATACGCGATATTTTGACGGCCTCGGGTAATCATCACTTTGGTCATTTCTCTCGCAGCATCAAAGTTATCAAAACCGACAGCTTGCTCGATACGCGGTGACACAGAGTCCATAATCTCGATAACTGGAATTGATGCAGTTTGCAGCATCTTACGAGCTCGTTCTGTATGAACATTTTCAGAGAGGATGATCGCGTCCACATTGTAAGACAGCAGTGATGCGATACTCTGCTCTTCAAGTTCCTCGCTATAGCCATAGTGAGCAATCATGGTTTGATAGCCCGCAGGCGCTGTGACTTGTTCTATCCCACGAATGACCTCGGCAAAAACTTGGTTGGTTAACGAGGGAACCAGTACACCGATGGCATTACTTTTTGCGTTTGAGAGGATATCTGGGGCGCGGTTTGGGATGTAACCCAGCTCTTCAACCGCTGAATTGATTTTGTCTCGTAGTGCTTCAGAAACCTGTGAAGGGTCTCGTAAACAGCGACTTACGGTCATTTTGGTGACGCCAACTAAATTGGCAACATCTTGTAACGTAGGGCGTTTTTTCTTATTTGACATAGTAAATTAGTTATTATTTTTATTGATTATGTTACTGGTAACAGTGTATCCAACTGACTTAGGATTTGAAGCCTTATCTAAAGAAATGTTGATGTAGTACCACAAACAAAAACGTCCCCATAATGAGGACGTTTAAATGATGAGGACTAAGCTTCAACTTCTGTACGTGGCGCTTCACTCCAAGTTATATGAAACTTATTTTGCTCATCGCTATCAATGCGCGAATATGTGTGAGAGCCAAAGTAGTCACGTTGTGCTTGAAGCAGATTAGCGGGTAGTACTTCACAGCGAAGTGAATCGAAGTAGCCCAAAGCAGAGCTAATAGCTGGCATTGGAACACCGGTTAATGCCGAGTTTGCAACGACTGCACGCCAACCGCAAGAACGTTCATGAACCTCTTCAACAAAACGATTTGCGAATAACAAATTGCTCAGCTCAGCATCACTTTGGTATGCCTTAGTGATGTCTTGTAAGAACACCGCTCTAATAATACAACCTGCACGCCAAATCTTAGCAATATGGGCAAAATCGAGATCCCAACCCTCTTTGATTGAGGTTGCTTTCATTAAGTCAAAGCCTTGCGCATAAACCGAAAGCTTAGCGCAGTACAATGCATCATGTAGCTCTTCGATGGTCTCTTGTTTGGCCTTACCGCAACTTGGTTGGACGTGCGTTCGCAACACCTTCGCACCTTGTACTCGTACCGCTTTCTGGCTACTTTGAGCGCGAGCGAATACCGCTTGAGCAATGGTTGGGGCTGGCGCCCCTTCTTGAAGACTATTCACTGCCGTCCAAAGCCCCGTGCCTTTCTGCCCTGCTTTATCAAGCACAACTTCCACAAACGGCTTCTGTGTTGTTGGATCTAGCGTCTGTAAAATATCAGCACTGATCTCCATCAGATAGCTGTTCAGTACACCTTGGTTCCACTTAGCAAAGACTTCACCAATCTCTTGTGCAGGCATCTCTAGCACATCAGACATAAAGTGGTAAACCTCACAAATGAGCTGCATGTCCGCATACTCAATGCCGTTATGCACCATTTTCACATAGTGACCAGCACCGGCGGGGCCTAGGTAAGCCGCACAAGGCTCACCTTTCTCGAATTGACCAACAGGCAAACCATTTTCGTCAACCTTAGCTGAGATAGCTTCCCACATTGGTTGAACGTAATTCCAAGCCTCTCTGTCACCGCTAGCCATCAATGCAGGGCCTGTACGCGCTCCTACTTCGCCGCCAGATACCGCCGTTGAGAAGAATCGTAGTTTGCCACGATATTTCAACTCACGAGCTTCTGTATCGGTCCAAAGGCTGTTACCCGTATCAATAACAATATCGTCTTGCTCAAGGCCAGCGGCTAGCAGATCGTCAATCACTGCCTCAACAATGCTGCCAGCAGGGACAGACAAGGCAATCACGCGCGGCTTAACCAGAGAGTCGAGAACTTGGTTCAGGTCAGCGGCTTTATAGAAGCTACCTTTATCGACTTTTTGCGCGAGTTCTTTTGCTTCTGATTCAGCACGCTCACGATGAGCTTCACTGATATCAAAGCCTGTCACGTTGAAGCCTTGATCAAGTAGATTCAGCGCAAGGCTTTTGCCCATAACACCGAGGCCAATCATCGCAATGCTGGATTGAGGCATACTTGACTGAGAAAGATCTGAAGTGCTCATTAGTTCTTCTCCTCAAGCTGCTTAATTGCTTGTAGCGCATCAGCAACAACACCTTGGACGTTTTGCGAAATATCGATAAACAACGCCTCATTTTGTTGTGGCTCAACCAATGCTTCAAACTGGCTCTTTAACATCGCTTCGCCATTGAAATAGTGATTTTCACGCGACTTATGACGATTCCAAATTGTGTCAAATGAGCCTTGTAAGTAAACGATTACCAGCTCTTGATTATTGTTTCGTAGAATGTCGCGGTACGCTGGTTTTAGCGCTGAACAAGCAATCACTGCAGCTTCATTCTCAACGTAAACCTTGTTTAGAGTTTCCAACCAGCCTTGACGGTCATCGTCGTTTAAAGGAATGCCTTCTGCCATCTTGTCCACATTTGATTGTGGGTGGTAATCATCACCATCATGAAAAGGCAGGTTTAGAGCGTTAGCAATTTCGCTACCAATCAAGCTTTTACCGCAGCCTGAAACGCCCATTACTAAGATTTTTTTCGCTTTCATTGGACAATACTATCCTTAGCCTCCAACTCACACTGGAGGCTGTCTATATAATCTGGGGATTCTTTAGGTCTTTAAAAGGTGGGGATTATTTCCACCACATCGCGAGCTCAGGGAATGCAATCACCATCCCGAGTACCAGAACCTGTAGGCCGATGAATGGCAGTAGTGAACTGAAGATCTCGCCCAAGCTGATGTCTTTCGGTGCCACCGATTTCAGGTAGAAGGCTGCTGGGCCAAACGGAGGTGATAGGAATGACACCTGCATGTTTAGACAGAACACCACACCGAACCATACTGGGTCGTAACCAAGACTTGTGATGATTGGTACGAATATAGGCATCGTTAGAAGCGCTACACCAACCCAGTCAAGGAACATACCTAGAACCAATAGAATAACCATCATGATAAGCAGTGTTGCAAGCGGGCTACCGCCACTTAGGCTTAGAATCACCTCTTCAACAAAGTCGATACCGCCCATTAGGTTGTAGATACCAACCAGTGCGCTTGCACCGATACCGATCCACATGATCATGCCGCAGGTACGCATCGTTGCGATGGCACTCTCTTTGAGCATATTGAAGTTAAGCTCACCACGAATCGCTGCGGAAATCATGATACCTACAACGCCCAGAGCCGACGCTTCTGTTACTGACGCGATACCTGTGTAGATACTACCCAGTACGGTTGCTACTGAAAGCAGTGGGAAGAACAGCGCTTTGAAGTAGCTCGGTTGATTTGCCATGTCTTCTTCGATCTCTTCATCACTTGGAATTGGAGCCAAAGAAGGGTTTAACTTACAACGAATTAGAACATAACCAATGTAGCAGCCCGCCAGGATAAATGCCGGAAGGAATGACGCTTTAAACAGGTCACCAATCGACACACTTGCTGTCATACCGTAGATGATAAGTACGATAGAAGGTGGCAGCATAGTACCCAGTGCGCCACCCGCGCAAGTTGTACCGATGGCTAACTTGCGGTCATAACCAAGACGCAGCATCTGTGGCAGTGCAAGAATACCCAGCAGTACGGTTTCACCACCGATAACACCTGACATTGAAGCAAGCAATACCGCAACCAAGAGAGTCTGTACGGCAACACCACCACGAACTCTTCCGCCTACGGACTTCATTGCGTCAAACAGGTCGCGAGCAATGCCTGAACGGTCAAGCAGCGCGGCCATCAATACAAACATCGGAACCGCGAGGAATACATAACCTGATGCGAAGCTGTAAGTACGGCTAGCAATTAGAGGCAGTGCATCTGGACCAAACCAAAACAGTGTGAAAAAGATGGCAACGAAGCCTGTTACGAATGCCAGTTGCATACCCGTGAGTAGCAAGCCGATCATCATAACCAGCATGAGGATACTGCCCCATGCGATGCCAATAGAAGATAAATCAAACATCGTCTTTCTTCCCTAGCCCTACAATCTCTTGGATTAGGTGCAATACAAACTGGACAACAAGAATACAAAGACAAACAAAGATGATGCCTTTAAGAAGCGCTGGGTACGGAGCATTCAGTACCGAGCCTGATGTTTCAAGACGAAGGTCACCCCAGGGTGTAAACCAAGACTCTTGAACCATGAAATAAGAGGCGTAAGCCAACATACCTGCAAACGCTAAACCCACTATGTGGTGAACTAGGTTTAGGTATTTTCGAGTTTGAGAAGAAACTGCATCGTAAATAAGAACAACTCGAACATGTTTGTTAGCAGCAAAGGCGTAAATACCGCCCACGATAAATAGCGAGCCACCAACAAAAGAAGCGGTTTCGTGTACCCAAGTAGTTGGGGCATCGAACGCATAACGCATCACCACTTCGTAAAAGGAGATCAATACAGTGAAGATGAACAAACCACTTAGAACATTGCTGACCTTGATTATGGCGCGGTCGAGAATGTTTCTTGGTTGCTCTTCTTGCTCTTGGGGCGCATGAGGCGTTTTATCTGTCATAACGTATTGCTCAAAAAAAACGGAGGGCAATTGCCCTCCAAAAGAGAAGCTAAAATAGGTATTTAGCCTGGATAATCGTTGTGAATTAAAGTAGACCGTTTGTCTCTAGGAAGCCAGTTACAGAGTCGTATACTTTCTGTGCATTTGGAGAACGTTCAGCAAATACTTTCCATTGACCTTTCGCGATTTCACGGAACTTCTTACGCTCTTCGTCAGACCAATTGTGAATCGTGATTTCTGGGTTTGCTTGCGCTTCTTTCACTGCTGCTTGGTCAGCCATTTTCAGCTGAGTTGTCATGTCGTAAGAGAAGTCACGAACAGACGTTTGCAGAATAGTTTGTAGATCCGCAGGCATTTTGTCCCACTTCTTCTGAGAGATAGAGATATCGATCAGAGGAAGAGAGTGGAAGCCCGGTTGAACTGGGTGTGTTGCGATGTCGTTCATGCCCGCTTTTTGGTTAGTAGAGAATACTGTGTAGTCAGCCGCATCAATAACGCCTTTGCTTAAGCCAGTAAATACTTCAGAACCTGGTAAGTTAACTGGTGTCGCACCTGCCGCTGCAAATACTTGTTGCACTAGACCTTCAGGAGCTCGCAGTTTGAGACCTTTAAGATCATCAACACCGTCTACTGGTACTTTCGAGATGAACGACTCAACACCCGTAGTCGAAGCACCAACAAACTTAACGCCGTAAGGAGCGTAAAGCTCAGTCATTAGCTCGTTACCACCGCCGTAGTTCATGTATTGCAGCAGTTGTGTTGTATCAGACCAAGCACCAACCATGTTACCAATAAGACCGAATGCTGGATCTTTACCAGAGAAGTAACCTGTTGCAGTTACTTGGCCATCAAGGATACCCATTTTGATCGCGCCTAGTGTCTCTGTGTGCTTAACCACAGCACCTACCGGTAGAAGATCGATGTCGATACGACCATTAGACATAGTCTCAACACGCTCAGCCCAGTTCTGTTGAACTTTGAAGTTCAGATCACCAGATGGATCTGAAGATTGAATTTTCAGTTTGAAGTCTGCAGCCATTGCAGAAGTCGCGAATAGACCTGTTAGGGAAGCAGCAATCAGCGTTTTAGTCATAGCTTTCATTCGGGGTATCCTTATGGGTTTCACTTTAATCCGGTTTGTTATTTTATGTTACCGGTAACGTTGAATGCGATGTTACCGGTAACTTTACCAGACTGTCTATGAGAGAGATCACATCTTTAACAACAGTAAAACGTTTGCTATCAATAAGGGAATTGCGTGCGAAAAGTCACACTTTAAGAATGATTGACCATATAATAGTTATTCTAAAACAATGAGATAACCAAACCTGACAGAATAAATAGAACACCTACACCACGAGTTATGTGCCACTTTTCCTTCAAAAAGTAGATCCCCATCACAACACCAAAGATGATACTCACCTGTCTTAGCGCTACCACCAAGCTGACATTTTCAGTCATGGTCATTGCGAACAGAACCAGTCCATAAGTCGCGGCCATCATTACTCCAGCAGTTGCGGCTTTTTTGCGAATTCGCCATGCGTTTGCAAACTCTACACTCTGCTTTGAGAGCAATAACCAAGTACTAAGTGGCAAAGCTATCGCCCAGAACTGCATGCCCAAATAAAAGATCGATGCATCTCTATTTGTAACCTTGTTGGATTCGATGTCGCCGAGCAGCAATAAGGCTTCTTTATCAATGATTGAATAACCAGTTGTGCCAATCGCTGCGATGAGTGCCCAAAGTACACCTAGGTTCAAATAGGCTCGTGGCTTTAGATCTTTAAAGTTCTTAAGGGGCACCACTAAACAACCTAGGGTTATCAGCGCAAACCCAAGCCACTGGTTGTACGTCAATGAATATCCCAACAGCAAAGTTCCGAACCCCACCATCAAAACAGGCAGAGCACGAGCCATTGGATATATCACACCGATATCAGCTTGCTTATAAGCAACCCCCAACCCTACTAAGTAGACCACCTGACAGATCCCACTCAGCAGTAGCAATTGCCAAAACGGTAAACCGATATTAAAGAAGCCGACAGTGTTGATGTACCAAATAAGATAAGGGGTGAGCAAAGTGGCAGCAGCAAAGCTCGACGCCAAGAAAAAGGCCGAGCCAGAACTCTGGTTTGATTTGCCCAGTACATTCCAGCCAGCATGAAGTAAAGCTGAAATTATCACTATGACTATGGCGGACAGTTCCATGTTCTTTCCAATTTTGAGGATAAAAAAGGCCTCTAACTTAGAGACCTGATTAGGTATTGAAGCTTAATTAACCGACGAGCACCGATTCGCTCACTCAGCTAACCTTCTACCGCTCTAGGTGAGCAACGGATTCGATACTGATGGCGTCATGTCGCCAATATTCAATATCGCAATCAATCAGTTCACCATCTTGATTGTAATTGATCCTTTCAACCACCATCGCCGGTGAGCCTGATGTCGCTCGAAGTGCCTGAGCCGTCTCTCCCAGCAATGACGTAGTACTCACTCGATAACGGATCGTCTGGTAGACAACACCAAAGTGCTCTCGATAAATATCAGTAAGTGACTTGGAGAGATCATGCTCTAACAGATTTGGGAACAACTCGGGACGAATGTAGTTAGTCACATACACCACTGGCCTGTCTTCTAAATAGCGAACTCGGTCGACTCGGTAAACATCAGAGAAAGGCGCCAACTTTAACAATCGAGTCGCCTCTTTCGTCGCCAGTATTCCTTTAGCTGCGATCAACTCCGTCTTAGGTTGACGGTTCTGAGACAATGCCATGTTGGTAAAGTTAAGCGTTTGAGTAGGATCGTAACGCAATGGCTCCGGTGAAATAAACCAACCTCTGCGATCTTCACGATAAATGCGTCCTTCCGCTTCTAATGAAGACAAGGCTTCACGCAACGTAACGCGAGTCGTATCGAAAGACTCTGCTAACTTACGCTCTGCAGGCAGTTTTTGTCTTGGAGAAAGCATCCCCGACTCTATCTGCTCAACAATGACATCTTTAATTTTTACGTACTGCACCAATTTTCCTTTTAATTATTCTTTCTGGTAGCCGCTCCATGGCCACACATATTAATTCTTATTCGCCAAACCACGAATTATCGCTTACGCCAAGACTGTGTACGCTTCTCAAACAGCTTATTGATAACCAAGTGCACCACTTTCGCACTCGCTGCCGACAGCATAATCATGACCGCCATCGCCGCAGCTGCGCCAGTTTGTCCAGCATCATCCATATTAAGTACCGAGACTGAGGCTGGAATGGTATCCGTTGAATATAGGAATACTACCGCAGAAGTCGTAGTCAATGCATTAATAAACAAGTAAGTCGCAATGTCTAATATGGCAGGCAAACATACCGGCACCGTCACTTTAAAGAACAACTTGTATTGAGGAAGGTTGACCGAGGCAGCTGTCGCCTCAATCTCTGCAGGGAGCTGCTTTAATGCGGTGAGAGCTGTCATATGACCGACCGTGTAATAGTGCACCACAGTATTGATAACGAGGAATGTCATCGTGCCATACAGGAAGTTTAGTGGATTGTTCAGGTCATTAAAGTAAAAGATATAACCTAAACCTAGAACCATGCCTGGAACCGCCATAGGTACTACGCTCAACATCTGCATGACTTGGCGAATTGGTGCAAATGCGCGGCCTTTCTCTATGCCGTATGCACCAAGGAAAATCAGTACGGTACCAATAACCGCCGCCCAAGCACCCAGTGTTAGGGAGTTGAAAAACGGCGTCCAACCATAAGTGCTCATTTCAGCGAAGTTATAGTTGTTAAGCGTCAGCGCTTTGTTCCAAGGCCAAAACGTCACCATAGAACCGTATATCGCCATTCCTAAAACAACCACAACAGCAGCAGAAATAATCAAACAATAGATAAAGCAGACACTATCTCGAACCATACTAGGTTGTGGCTGATAGGCGACAGAGCGTGTATCAAACAAGCTTTTCTGTTTCTTTTGTACCCAGCGATCCACACCAAATGCCAAAGCCGCAGGCAGGAGTAACAAGATACTGGTAACCGCACCCATTGAGAAGTTCTGCTGGCCAACCACCTGCTTAAAGATGTCAGTGGAAAGAACGTTGTAGCTGCCACCAATTACTTTCGGCACACCGAAATCACACACCACCAGCGTAAACACAACGATGAGTGTACTGATCAAACCGTATTTGGCTGCTGGCAGAGTCACGATGAAAAAAGTTTTGAGAGGTGAAGTATTAAGAGCTCTTGCTGCTTCGTACAAACGAGCATCTGACGTGCGCAATGAGGTTGTCAGGATCATCAAGGCATGAGGAAATGTCCAAAAGATCAGACCCAATGAAATACCGATCAAACCATAAACGGAGTGACCACCCAGCACTTCCTTAGCAATACCCTGATTACCAAACAGAAAAATCAAACTGATAGCTGGTAATAGAGACGGAGCAAGAATCGGCGCTGAACCAAGCACTTGAAACAGACCTTTCATCGGCATACATGAGCGCGTCAAAGCATAAGCATAACCAAATGCCAGCAAGCCTACGACAACTGTCACCAGTAACCCAAGAGTAAATGTGTTACCCACCGATTGCCAAAGACTTGCCGAAGAGAAATAAGTCGCAAAATTTTGTAGGCCAACAAACTCCCCTTCGCCATTCTGAACACTCTTCTCAAGCATCGCCCACAACGGCATCAAGATGAACAGTACCATCACCACAGATAAGAACGCCAACAAGCTGAACAGGATGACATTGTCTTTACTCACTCGAGCGAGAAGTGGTGTTACACGCTGTTGAATTCGTCGCTTAGATTGCATCATTTGTGTCGATTCCATGACAATTACGCCGCCTCATCTTTGGATACAAGGCGCTCATTGCTTGGGTATGCGCGCAACCCATCCTGATCGAGCGCCACATAACGAATATCTCCGCGGCGCAGCTTCATTTCATTAAAGGTTTTAACTGGCACATCAACCACAATCTGCTTTGCTCTTGGGTCATGCTGAAGTTCACACTCAACACGATAGAATGCGCCTAGAAACTCGCTCGACACAATACGAACAGGAAGAGATTCACTAAAACGTTCAACGAACTGAAGCTGCTCAGGTCGTATCGCAATATCAAATCGGTCGCCGACGTTCGTATCTAGGTTGTCTAACTTTGGCAAAGTTAGAATGGATTCAGCAATACGCATCTTAGAATCCGCAATCACTGATGTTTCAATGAAGTTCATACATCCAACAAACTCAGCGACAAATCGAGTCGCAGGCTTTTGGTAGATCTCTTGTGGCGCCCCAACTTGCTCAATTACACCGTGATTCATCACCACAATACGGTCAGCCATAGTTAACGCTTCATCTTGGTCGTGTGTCACCATGATAGTGGTAATACCGAGTTTTCTTTGTAACTGACAAATCTCATCTCGTAGATGCGTTCTTACTTTGGCATCCAACGCAGAAAGCGGTTCATCAAGCAGTAGAAGACCTGGAGAAAGTGCTAACGCACGAGCAAGCGCAACTCGCTGCTGCTGGCCACCTGATAATTGGTTTGGGTATTTCTGTCCAGATCTTGGCAGACCAATCGTCTCAAGCCAGCTTTCAACCGCTTCCAGCGCCTCTTTGTCCGACATACCTTGGTTTTTTAAGCCAATAGCAATGTTCTCTTCTACGGTCAGATTAGGAAAAAGCGCGTAAGACTGGAACACGATACCGAAATCACGTTTCTCAGGTGGAAGAAAGGTAGTATCAACTTGGTTTTGTTCAATTCGTCCAGAGGTTGGAAGGTCTAACCCTGCAATTGCACGTAAAAGGGTCGTTTTTCCGCAGCCAGACGGCCCCAGGAAACAGACAAACTCTCCTTTCTCGATCGACAGAGAGATGTTTTTTAACGCTGTAAATTGACCAAACTGTTTTACAACGTTTTCTATATTCAGATAGGTTGAATTGCTCATTTTCTGCAGCACTCTTTAAATGGTATATACCAAATCTAAACCCTGAATATTTCAGTTGAGTGACAAATTTATAGAAGCTAAATGACAGTTATATTGCGTTTGTATAACGGTTCGGTTTCGTACTCGATAAGTGCTAGAAGTCTGAGAAGATCATTTACCGAATATGAGTACCAAGATGACTCCTCTACCATGTACATACTGGTTCAACGCCTTAGATAAATTAAGATGGATTACCTAGAAAGCAACCAAAAAACCAGCTGATATACCCAATTTGTTACAATATAACAGTGATACAACCCAAAAGTTAATGATAATAAATATCATTAATGTTTGTGTAATTTATAAATATTCATATAATCCTCCCTCCAAATAACTACTATAAGTCATTGTTATGAGTATTTACTCGAACCCCATTTTTAAGTTAAGCCTGCTCTCAATTGCTGTCTTTCAATCGTTTAACGCAGTTTCGTCTGAAGCCACGGATGAGTCTGTTGAAGTCATTGGTGTTCAATACGCCAAACCAATTACCGTATCGGAACCGGGTCAAACCACTATCGACTGGCAAGAAGTGGAAGAGCAACAATATTCCAACTTTGCGTCTCTTATCGATTCAGTGCCTGGTGCACACCTTGATGGTGGCGCTCGTTCCGGTGGTGAGCGTATCAATATCCGTGGTTTCTCTGACCCAAGCGACATAGCCGTATTCGTTGATGGCGCACCGATCGGTTTTCAACAATACCGTTACGGTACATTTTTCTTCGACCCATTTTTGATTGGCGAAGCGGAAGTTATCAAAGGTGCACATGACTATCGAGCGCTCAACGGTAAGTTTGGTGGCACTATTCACATCAAAACCAAGACAGTTGATGACTTGCTAACACCAGGAGAAAACTTCGGCTTTCGTGCAAATCAGAGATACAACACCAATGGCGACTCTATGGCATACAACCTGAGCGTCTACGGAAAAAGCGATACCGGATTTTACTATATCGCCAATGGCTCGGTGACAGACTCTGATGATATCCACGTCGGTGGTTCAGATAATGGCCTAGATTATTCTGGGTATGAACAAGAAAACATGCTGTTTAAAGTAGGTTATGAAAACGACCGTCATCAATTTGAAGTGAGCCACACTCGCTATAAAGATGAAGGTCGTAAACCGTGGGCTAACCGACGCGGCGAAATGCCAAATATTACCGAATGGACGATCAAAAAATATGGTTCACTAGAAGCTGCAAAATACGCATATACGGTTTACAACGAATACACCGACAACACGACGACAGCTTCATATCATTACTCACCATCTAGCCCGTACATTGATTTCAACATTAAGGCTGCGCGATCTGAGAATGATCGTCACTGGGTACGCCCAGATATTGCCTTTGAAAAAATGTGGGTGTCAGTAGGTAGCTATGGACACGAGTCTTGGCTCAGCTACAAACGCGATTTTGTCGATATCTACAACACCGCGATTCTTGGTAACCACACCTTAGTCACGGGTCTTCAATATCAAAGAACAGAACGTGATTCACTGGTTTTCAATGCGTCATACGATAGCAAAGCAGAGAAAAATTACGGCTGGTACACACCATATTATGAGCCTTCAGGTAAGCAAAAAACCTATGCCGTCTATATTGCTGACCACTTCCAAGCAACACCTAGCTTCACGGTCACTCCGTCTATAAGGTATGAGTATGTAGTCAGTGAAGGCAAAGGAAATGCTGCACCAGACTATAACGATCCAGCCGCAGGTCATGACTATAGTGAAACAACACATGAAGGTTTTAGCCCTCGCATCGACCTTGATTACGAAGCGACCGATAGTACACGCTTCAATTTCTCGTACGCATATGCATTGAAAGCACCAACCATCGATAATTTATATTCTGTTCAGTATGCACGGGCAACCGCAACGGCAACCGCTCGCGACCTTGAGGTGTCACGAATCCATGCCTACCAAGCAAGTGTCATCAACATTACTGATGGGTTACTTAGCGATAGCGATTCTATTGGCACTGAATTCACTGTTTTCTTCAATGATGTGAGTGACCATGTACACAACCGCGTAGGTGCGAATTTAGACAAAGAAACGGATGAGAACCAAAGTTGGAACACCAACCTAGATGGCTACAAGAATCACGGTTTCGAACTGATCAGCCAATATCGTATTGCTGATTTCTTTAGCGACTTTTCTGTTGCTTACGTTCGCGGGCAATATAAAGGCAGCCTAGCCGATTCAACAGGCAGTGATGAAGACTTCCCTAATACACCACCACTCAACATTAACCTTGGTTTGGGTTATGAATGGAGTGAGGGCTTAACAGCGGGTTGGAAACTTCGCTGGTACGACGCTCAAACCAAAACAGGTGAAGACAAAACCTACAGCAACAAACCTAGTGACCAATATACTCTGCAAGACATCTATGCGACATGGGAAGTTCAACAAGTTAAAGGGCTTTCGTTTGGTGCAATTGTGACTAACTTGACAGATCGTTACTATGAAGCGTATCTATCAAATGGGGTCGCTTCACCTGGTCGAGAAATTAAACTAAGTGCCGCTTATCAATTTTAAGAAAACAATGAGTTGGTGTAAGAGTACTCTGGATCTCACCAATCATATACCGCTTACTTAAAGCTCAACAAAGGTAACCAAAACGAATTTTGGTTACCTTTTATTTTGCGAACCTGTCTAGTATTACTAACCAGTAATTTTGTCCGCTTTGCCTGCTGCACCAGCCAACTTGGCCAGTTGCTTGTCTATCCACATCGGCTTTTGACCTACATCTTCTGCATGTTCTTTTCGACGCACCGCATCGCGCACCATCATCGCTCCTAGCCAACGAAATGGCTCTGGTGGAAAATGACCGAGCGGGCCTTCTGTCATGCCGCTTCTTGTCCATTTATTGTCCAACCCCAAAACCATCGACGAAAGAATTTTGCCTCCCATACGAGTTTGAGCAACGCCGTTGCCTGAGTAGCCGAGACCATAAAAGATGTTCGATTGATTCTCAATGTTACCGAAGAAAGGTAGCCCGGTAACAGAACGATCAGAACCGCCAGACCAACTGTAAGCGAAGTCTTGCTGTTCTAGCTTTGGAAACAAGGTTTGAAATGAGTTTTTAAGTAGTGGAAGGTACTGCGTCTGCTGGTTAAACATATTATCGACTTGATTGGAAAAAGAGAACTTATTGCCTCCCTTGCCAAGCATCAGTCGGCCATCTCGTGTATCTCGGTAATAATGAACAAAGATCCTCGAATCAACCACAGCTGCGCCTTGCTCTGGGCCATACTCCCCGAGCTTTTCTGGAATCGGGTCAGTAATCACCATATCCGAAGAGACAACCACGATACTTCTTTTGAAAGCTTTAAAGTGGTCAAGCATCCATGCATTCAGCGCTAGCACCACTTTATCGGCCGTAACGGTTGCTGCGGGTGTTACGACCTTAGCTGTCTCACCGTAATTCAACTCTAGCATCGGGGTATTTTCGTAAACTTCGACACCTAACTTAATTGCAACTTGGCGAAGACCTCTTGCTAACAATGCCGGTTGAACACTACCGGCCGCTTCGGAATAGTAACCTTCGATGTGACGCTCTGATCCCGCCTGACGACTGAGATTATCACCACACTCCTGCCAGCTGTTGATTCCCTGCTTTTTCAGCTCACTTACAACAGGGGCCATGCCACCTCTCTGTGCTTGGTTCGTCGCCGTATAATAGGTACCACTGCGATAAAGGTGAGCGTCAATATCATGCTCTTTGCAAAACGCTTCTATTTCAAAAATGACCTTTTCAGACTGCTCCACCAGCCATTTTGCTTGTTGCTCTCCGTAAAGGCGTTTTAAAGTTGGAAACTTAGTGGACCAAGTGAGCATACACCCACCATTAGCACCCGATGCGCCACTACCGCACAAACCTTTTTCAATAACCACAACTCGCGTTTCTGGCTGTTGCTGTTTAATTAAAATAGCGGTCCATAATCCTGTGTACCCACCACCAACAATAGCGATGTCTGTTTCGATATCTTGTGTCAGTGGTTGACCAGCATCACTTGGCGGAGTGTCCTGACCAAACTCCTGTTGCAAGGCTTGTTTGAACCAGTATGAGTAGTGTTTTGACATAAAAGAGTTACCTAGCGAAATCGACACCAAAACGTACGGTGTGATTAATATTGAGAATTATTAGAGAGCGAGCATTAAAGGGCTGCACTGATTGATCAAAAAAGGAAGACCTAAGCCTTCCTTTGATTTAGAGGGGTAAGATTAAGATTTAGGTTCAGACTTCGCGTCAAACTTATCAGACCAAGTTTTCAATACGTCTGCACGCTCACTACCCATACGAGCAAAGTCCATCTTCGCCATGTTTTTTTCAACATTTGGGAAATTTTTCACTGTTGCTGTTACGTCTTTATGACCAACGACTGGGTACATCTCAATGTAGAGTTCATTCGCTGCTTTAGAAATCGACCAGTCCACAACACGTTTTGCTGCTTCTGATGATTTAACAAGCCCAACCGCTTCAGATTCCCAACCAATACCTGCAGGAGTGATTACCGCCAATGGAGCACCCTGCGTTTTCAACTTAGCACCACGACTTGCCATAGAAATACCGATGGCAACTTCACCCATACCAGCTTGTACACAAGGTTTAGAACCAGAGTGTGTGTAGTGTGCAATGTTCTTATCTAACTTTTGCATGTAATTCCATGCTTGATCTTCGCCCATGTTTTGCAGCCATGCTGAAACTTGCATGTAACCAGTACCGGAAGATGCCGGGTTTGGCATTGCAATGTGGCCTTTATAGATAGGCTTGGTGAGGTCTTCCCAAGATTGAGGTGCAGGCAAGTTCAACTGTTTTGCAACGGCTTCGTTAAAACAAACTGCATTGAAAAATGCGTCATTACCGTACCAAGCTTGAGAAGATTGGGGATCATTCAGATTTGAGCGAAGTGCATCAACACCTTGAGGCGTATATGGTTGAAGAATACCCTCTTCTTTCAACAGAGCCATTGATGAGCCAGCAAGGCCCCATACAACTTCTGCACGTGGGTTATTTTTCTCAGCCAGTAGTTTAGCTGTCATGATACCTGTCGAATCACGCACCCATTTGATGCGAATATCTGGGTTTTCGCTTTCAAAGGCATTCTTGTACTTCGCCAAAATATCTGTTTCAAACGCCGTATAAACCGTCACTTCCTCGGCCGCAAATGCGTTAGTAGCCAGTAGTGACACAAGTGCAGCTAGTGATCCTTTCATAAAACGGTTTTTCATCATGTTCTCCAGTTGAACTGTCTAGCAAGAGTGGATGCAGCCAAGTCGACATACATTCTTTCATTTCCATTAATGAGTACACACCTTATTGGTATGTACCAGATGACGAATATTAACCTATTCGAGTTTTATGACGATTAAATGAACAAAAAATGGCATTTTGAAGATCTCTACTGACGAGATGACCACCAAGAATTTTGAATATGAAGCTTTTGTGAATCTGGTGATTTTACTCTTTACCTCCATCAGATTCGATTGATAGAGTAATTGCAAATATTGGTATAGTCCAAATGGAAATCAAGATGAAAAACGAATACTTGCTCTTAACCCCTGGCCCTCTTTCCACTTCTGAATCAGTTCGCCAAGCGATGCTAAAAGACTGGTGTACATGGGACGATGAATACAACAAAGACATCGTACAGGTCATCCGCCATAGGCTGGTTCAGCTTGCAACGCAACAAACAGGCTATACAAGTGTATTAATGCAAGGCAGTGGTACTGCTTCTGTTGAAGCGACGATTGGCAGTGTAATCGGCACAGGAGGCAAATTACTGGTGGTCGATAACGGTGCTTATGGCGCTCGCATCGCACAAATTGCGCAGTATTTAAATATTCCATGCCATGTCGTTTCACCAGGCGAAACATCACAACCTGACTTGAACGAAATGGAAACGGCATTGGCCATGGATCCAAGCATTACCCATGTTGCAATTGTTCATTGCGAAACCACAACAGGCATGTTGAATCCTATTAAAGAGATTGCTCAACTGGCTAAGCAACAAGGCAAAATCGTAATTCTCGACGCCATGTCGAGCTTTGGTGGTATCCCAATGGACATCGCTGACTTGGGTATCGACTTTATGATCAGCTCAGCCAATAAATGTATTCAAGGTGTACCGGGTTTTGGTTTTGTTATTGCCAAACAAGATGAACTTGAGAAATGTAAGGGGCAAGCTCACTCACTGAGTTTAGACCTTTACGACCAATGGCACTGTATGGAAACGAACCATGGTAAATGGCGCTTTACTTCACCAACGCATACCGTGCGCGCGTTTTATCAAGCACTCATCGAGCTTGAGCAAGAAGGTGGGATTGCCGCGCGATTCCAACGTTATTCAACTAACCAGAAAACACTGGTGGCTGGAATGCGTTCTCTGGGTTTCGAACCGTTACTGAGCGACGATCTTCACTCTCCTATTATCACCTCTTTCTATTCTCCAACTCATAGCGACTACCAATTTAAAGAGTTCTATGAGCGCCTTAAAGAGCAAGGCTTCGTTATCTACCCGGGTAAAGTGTCCAACGCTGACTGTTTCCGCATTGGCAACATTGGTGAAGTTTACCCTTCTGACATTGAGCGTCTAATAGGTGCGATCGGAAAGGCAAAGTACTGGGAAGTGAACGCATGATGCAGTGTGAATCAAAAGAGAACCACTCTCACACTCACTTTCGCAGTGAAGGAGATGTAAACACAACACCAGCGCGACAGGAGTGGAACGCTTCTCTAGACGATAAAGCCACTCAAGCGCTTTTGAAGAGAGATTCAGATGTGTTTCTTCACCAAGCTATGTCAACGCCCTGCTTAGATACGTTGCAACATGCAGAAGGTATCTATATAGAGGATGCAACGGGTAAAAAGTACATGGACTTCCATGGGAATAATGTCCATCAACTGGGATACGGGCATCCAGAAGTCATCAGAAAAGTAACCGAACAAATGGCTTCGCTTCCGTTTTCTCCGCGACGCTTTACTAACAAGACGGCTATCGAGTGCGCAGAAAAGCTAACGCAAATCTGTGGTGGCGAACTCAACCGTGTGTTGTTCGCACCCGGTGGTACCTCTGTAATTGGAATGGCACTGAAGCTAGCAAGGCACGTAACCAACAACTTTAAAGTCGTTTCGCTGTGGGACTCTTTCCATGGAGCCTCTCTTGATGCCATCTCTGTCGGTGGTGAAGCATGTTTTCGTGAAGGCATGGGGCCATTAATGGCTGGGGTAGAGCGTATTCCACCAGCGGTGTCGTACCGAGGAGCTTTCCCAATGCGCGATGGCGACCCAAACTCAGATGTTCATTACGCCGATTACCTTGAGTATGTGATTGAGAAAGAGGGAGGCATTGGCGCATTCATTGCTGAAGCGGTTCGAAACACTGATGTCCAAGTGCCAAGCAAAGCCTATTGGAAACGAATCCGAGAGATCTGCGACAAGCACAACGTGCTGCTGATCATTGATGATATTCCTAATGGTATGGGACGCAGTGGCGAATGGTTTACTCATCAAGCTTATGACATCGAGCCAGATATTCTCTGTATTGGAAAAGGCTTTGGCGGTGGTTTGGTTCCGATCGCAGCAATGGTAACCAAAGACAAATATAACACGGCAGCACAAGTCTCACTCGGTCATTACACCCACGAGAAAAGCCCGATCGGTTGCGCTGCAGCACTGGCAACCATGCAAGTCATCGAGCAGCACAACCTTTTACAAAAAGTGAAAGACGACAGTGAGTTCGTCAAAGAACGCTTGCTCGATATGAAAGCACGCTACCCCGTTATCGGCGATGTGCGCGGAATTGGCCTTTTATGGGGAGTCGAATTGGTAACAGACCCTATAACCAAGACTCGTGCATACGATGAAGCTGAAGCGCTGCTTTACCAGTGTTTAAATCAAGGTTTGAGCTTTAAAGTTTCACAAGGGAATGTCGCACAACTTAGTCCTCCGTTGATCATCGAACGCAGCGCTCTCAATGCAGCTCTAGATATCTTTGAAGCGGCTATCGATAAAGTATGTCGAGACTTTGGATACCAGATTTAACCTCATTCAACGTTAATCATCACCAACAAATTAGTGACAGCCTTGACGTTGATATCAAGGCTTACAAAGGACAAACAATCATGACGAAATCATCCACAATCCAAGCGGTAATTTTTGACTGGGCGGGCACCATCGTAGACTTCGGTTCGTTCGCTCCAACCAGCATTTTTGTAGAAGCCTTCAAACAAGGATTCGATTTTCATATTTCTCTTGAAGAAGCTCGCGAGCCTATGGGGCTCGGCAAATGGGACCACATTCAAGCTGTGGGTCAATTACCTTCTGTAAAGACTCGCTGGAATGAACAGTTTGGTAGAGACATGAACTCTGAAGATATCGATGCGATATACGCGGCATTCATGCCATTACAGAAAGCAAAAGTAGCTGACCACGCCGCGCCTATCTTAAATGCCATCGAAGTGGTAAATAACTTGAAATCGCAAGGCGTAAAGATTGGTTCATGTTCAGGTTACCCTCGCCAAGTGATGGACGTGCTTGTTCCAGTCGCAGCGGACTACGGATATCATCCAGATTGCGTAGTTGCAACTGATGATCTTCCACAAGGTGGCCGCCCTGCACCATTCATGGCATTAAAGAACGTCATCGACCTTGGTGTTACCAATGTCGCTTCATGTATTAAGGTTGATGATGCTGCTCCGGGGATCGATGAAGGCCACAATGCAGGCATGTGGACAGTTGGTCTTCTTTTATCTGGAAATGAAGCGGGCTTAACCTTCGAGGAGTACCAACAAGCGGATGAAGCAACGCTTGCCGCAGCTCGTAACAAAGCAAAGCAAAAACTCGGCAAGTCTAAACCCCACTATCTAGTTGATACTATTGCTGATCTACCGAACGTTATCGAGCAGATCGAAGCTCGTATCTTACGTGGTGAGCGTCCTTAATCTACTGAAGTTTACAGCCTAAAACCTATCTACCCCAAACCTAATCCCGAAGTCAATTATTTGGCGCCGGGATTTTTTAATTAATACGCATTAAATAGCATAAAAAGTTCACTCTTTTTGCCAAAAAAAATTGTAAAATCATAACCTTGAGCTATAGCTTTATATATAGCAAATAATTATCGATCAAATGAAAACAAAAATTTAGTTAAATGTATAATTTTTAACAATTTTGTTGACTCCCATGTGCAATCGGATTAACAATAGAAATACCGCTCATATAGATAGATTCCAACTGGATCAACGCCTCCAGTTATCGTCTGCAAGCAGTGTGTTACAAACAGTCGATGACCATTTTATGGCAGATTCAGGTAAGAATAAAAACTAATCACAAGGATAAGATTATGAAAAGACTGTCAAAAATTATGTGTGCACTTATTGCGACCTCTGGTCTTGCAGCAGCACCATCCATCGCTGCAACCACCTACGTAGGTGGTAAACTCGGCCTTGGTTGGCTAGACAGCGCTTGTGTTGATGGGCTCAAGTGTGACGACGATGCGGTGGGTGCTGGTATCTATTCTGGTTACAACTTCACAGACCGCATTGGTGTCGAACTGAGCTCTGACTTCCTAGGTGATTACAAGACAAGCTTTTCCAAAGGTGGTACTGCGGCTCAATTTAGTGATCCGCTTATTGCAATATCCCTAACCCCTATGTACCGCTTCCCTGTGGAGCAAGAATTTGACTTCTTTGTAAAAGGTGGCCCAGCTTACGTTTCTCATGGCGGTGAAGACGCTTTCATACTGTCTCTGGGAGCTGGTGTTGAGAAGCAATTTTCTGACGCATGGGCTGTACGTGTCGAATATCAATACTTCGATGACTTCGATGACAATTACATCCAAGACCTAAACGCAAACCTGTTCTCTGTTGGTGTTAGCTATAACTTCGGCACCGGTGCAACAACAGCTTCTGCAGCGGCAGCAACAGCTACTGCCGCCGCTGTGACTCAGGCACCTTCTGAACCAATTACAGAAGTAAAAGAAGTGGTCATGGAAGAGAAAACAACGGTTGTAGTGACTAAAGAGCAAACCGAAAGTTTCTCTCAAGAGATGTTCGCAACTAATAGTACTGAACTCTCAGCTGATGGTAAGGCAGCCCTGGGGCCTCTGATTGCCGTGCTTCAGGCTCACCCAGAATCTAGCGTCGAAGTTGTTGGTCATACTGATTCAACAGGTGCCGCGGAATACAACATGATGATCTCGAAGAAACGTGCTGCATCTGTTGCTGCATACATCGAAGAGCAAGGTATTGATGCTAGTCGTATTACTGCAACAGGTGAAGGTGAAGAGAATCCTGTAGCATCAAACGATACGGCTGAGGGCCGTGCGATGAACCGACGCGTAGAAGCGACTATTCCAGGCTTTGAATACACTGAAGAAGTTCAGGTTGAAAAAGTAATGGTTGAAGAGTCAGCTCAGTAATTAGTTGTTATCGCGCATACACGCTCTAACGTAATTACAAACTAAATTGAAGGCCATGTATCTCAGATACATGGCCTTTGTTTTGGTTAGACGATTTCCCAGCTATGGGTCATTTCAACGCCTGCGCCCAACATCAAACAAACTGAGCAGTATTTTTCTAATGAATCAGCGCATACTTTCGCAACCAGCTCTTCATCTAAGTTATCACCTGACACTTCGAAGTGAATATTGATTGCAGTGAAAATCTTTGGCGCAGTTTCACGGCGTTCTGTCGAGAGCTTTGCATTACAACCTGTAATCGCCTGTCCTGCTTCTTTTAAGCCATCAACCACGTCAACAGAACTACAACCACCTGCAGCCATCAATACCATCTCCATTGGGCTTGGAGCCGTTGCACCACCGCTACCGTCCATTACGATAGAGTGACCTGATTGAGATTGGCCTAAAAATTTAAAGCCTTCTACCCATTTAACTTCTGCTTTCATGCTATTCCTTAGTCGAGTGACACACACTCATCATGGTTATACAACTACTTAAACGCCACCCTACTACTGGTCGTTTCCGAGAGCAAGTCGTCCCGTTTAAACACGCACAATTTAATTTCAAAATATTTTTTTAGTGAATAGTGTAATTTTTTCCATCAAAGTCCTGTCTCTATTCGTACATTCAGCATCGAATGAGTAAACGTCAAGATGAGGTATCTATGAAGAAATTATCTAAAATATTGGTTTCACTCGTGGTCGCATTACCACTGGTTTCACTATTTGTTAGCCAAACAGGCACAGCCAATACAATGGATAAAGAGGCACACTCTGGTAAAACTGCAGTTGCAACTTTAGCTGGTGGTTGTTTTTGGTGTACCGAGTCCGATCTTGAAAAACTCGATGGCGTAATCGATGTTGTTTCGGGTTACTCAGGTGGAAAGCTAGAGAACCCAACATACAAACAAGTAGCATCAGGAAAAACGGAGCACATCGAAGTAATCAAGGTTGTTTATGACCCTAGCGTGGTTAACTACGAGCAAGTGCTTGACCAGTTCTTTCGTCATATTGACCCAACCGACGACAAAGGTTCGTTTGTCGACCGTGGTCCTCAATATCGTCCAGCCGTTTTCTATCATAACGCTGAGCAAAAAGAGATTGCTCAAAACTTCATGAATGAAATCGAAGAAGCAAACCTATTTGGTGCTCCTCTAAAAACTGAGCTGATTGAGTTTAAAAAATTCTGGCCAGCAGAAGACTACCATCAAGACTACTACAAAAAGAGTAAGGTTCGTTACAACTACTACCGTTATGCTTCGGGTCGAGATCAGTACCTAGATAAAATCTTTGGTGATGATCGCCAAGAAAACCCACAAACGATTCGCCAACTATTAGATGGCAAAAACCAAGCTGCAAACGTGAAAGTTTACACTAAGCCTTCACAGTCCGAGATCAAGCAGAAGCTGACATCGCTTCAGTACAACGTGACTCAAAAAGACGCGACAGAACGTCCTTTCGATAATGAGTACTGGGATAACAAAGAAGAAGGCATCTATGTTGATATCGTAACCGGTGAACCGCTTTTCTCATCAAAAGACAAGTACAAGTCAGGTACGGGTTGGCCGAGTTTCACTCAACCAATCAATGACAACTACATTGTGACGACAACCGATTACAAGCTGATTTATCCACGTACCGAAGTACGCAGCCGCTTTGGTGATTCACACCTTGGTCACGTGTTTAAAGATGGACCAAAGCCGACAGGACTACGTTACTGCATGAACTCAGCGGCTATGCGATTCATTCCGGTCGAGAAGCTAGCTGAAGAGGGATACGGAGATTATTTGGAGATGTTTGAGGGTTAATCATCACTAGCAATATAACAGACAAAAGCCAGCATTAACGCTGGCTTTTTCATTTCGATCCAATGAAAAATTATCCCGTTAGCACGGTGTCTTCTGGATATTTCACCAATGAGGGCTCTGGTCTCGCTAACATATAAGCCAAAGTTAAAGGTCCTATTCGGCCTATGACCATTACGACCACCATAATGTACTTGCCCGGCTCAGATAAATTCGCAGTAAGCCCTGCTGTCAAACCAACGGTTGCAAAGGCTGATATTACTTCAAACATGACACGATCAAATGCCGCTTTCTCCGTTAACATCAACAAAAACATCGCTGTCGTTAACATGGCTCCACTGACCACAATAATAGCTAAGGATTTAGTAACAGCTTGCCATGAGACAGTACGCTTAAACATCACGACGTGCTTTTTCTGGCGTAAAAAACTCCACGTAGCCACAAAAGCTACTGCAAATGTTGACACCTTGATCCCTCCCCCCGTAGAAGTTGAGCCGGCACCAATTAACATCAAGACGATCATGACGAGTAGAGCGGGCTGAGTATAGTGAGTAAGGTCGACACTATTAAACCCTGCGGTACGAGCACTGGCTGATTGAAAGAAAGCTGCTAGCCACTGACCGTGCGTTGTGAGGCCTTGCATCGTTTCACTATTGTTTCGCTCTAACAACCAGAACAATACGGTTCCAACTAAAAGCAGAGTCGGAGTTGCTGTTAACATGATTTTGGTGTGTAGATGTAGGTGATTGAAGCCACGGCGCCAATTTGAAGCTAAATCACCGACGACAGTGAACCCCAAACCTCCAAAGATGAACAACCCCGCTAGAGTGAAGATCACTAGAGGATCATCGACAAACGTCATCATGCTATCTGAAAAGAGCGCGAAGCCTGCGTTGTTAAAAGCCGAAATGGCGTGAAAAAGAGCATAAAAGCTCCCTGTTTCCCATCCATATTCCGGTATCCAACGAAAACAAAGCAGAATAAAACCAATGAGTTCCGCGATAAGCGCAAACGCGATGATCTTTTTGACCAAGCTTCTCAAGTTGACGCGCTTATCTTGTCCTAATGCCTCTTTAGCGAGCGCTTGCTGCTTCAAACTAAGCCTCACCCCAAACATATATAGGAGCACCGCAGACAAGGTCATTTGCCCGAGTCCACCTACCTGCATTAGGAACATCAATAGCACTTTACCCGCCAGAGTAAAATGGGTCCCAGTATCTACGACACCTAAGCCAGTTACACTTATCGCTGAAGTCGCAGTAAATAGGGCGTCAGTGAATGAAAGGCCCGTAACCGAAAAAACGGGCAAAGTAAGAAGAATTGCCGACGGAATAAGAACCCCAAGAAAACTGGTGAGGATGATCTTTGGTTCAGACCCTTTCTTCGGCTTATTGTCTGGCTTTAAAGTGTAGAACAGCCCTCTTCTTTGAACTGAATGCATAGACCGCCTTATGACAATGATTTAAGTCGATTAGCCAATAACTCTTTAGGGCCCGCAATGATGACCACGTCCCCAATCTCCAAACTAATATCTAATTCAGGTGCTTTGACCAAGTTAGGGCCACGTTTAAAACCCAGCACATGCACATCACTTTGTTGACACAGTTTGAGGTCAGAGAGTGGTCGCCCAAGTAGATTATGCCCTATTACAATTTCAGTCAGAGCGAGTTCACTACCCAAATCAATAAACTCTAACACGCGTCTGTCGAGCATCTTTCTTGCGACTCGGATACCCATATCCCGCTCGGGAAGAATCACATGGTCTGCGCCAATCTTGGTCAGAATCTTAGCGTGAAACTTATCATTCGCCTTCACCCATACCGTTTTGGCACCCGCCTCTTTCACAACAAGAGTGGTCAGAATACTGGCGTTCACATCAGAGCCGATTGAAACCATAATCATATCGTACTCATCTAATCGCAACTCCTTCACGGTTTGTTCGCTGGTACAGTTTGCGACAATACCTTGAGATACAAAGCCAGCCGCTTCCTTAACTCGCTCTTCATTAATATCTACCGCTAGCACCTGCGCCCCTGAATCTTGAAGCTCTTTGCATACCGCGAGCCCAAAACGACCTAACCCAATCACGGCAAACTGTTTATCTGTCATAATTTCCTCTATCCTCATTGGTTGAGGCTAAACAACAAGTCTTGAACAGCAGCGTTGAGTGAATAAGATTATTCATCATTACGCTGATAAAATTTCCTAATCTCTTGATTTTAAAGGTAGAGAACAAATTGGATTTCTGCTAATTTCGGGCCACTTATTTTTCTGTCATAGCACACAATTGCATAAAGCTATCTAGACGCAGCTATTCTATTTCTTGTGAGGACAACACTTGCTATGGCATCCGCGTTATCACTGAGTGAATTCAAAACATGAACGAATTAATTCAACAAGTTCAGACATACGTAAATGCAAACCATCATGAATGGAGCAGCAGTGTTTTATTCATCACTATTGCTAGCTTCTTCGCATGGGTTGCGTGGCGAATCCTTCATAGTCGCTTGGAAATATTAGCCAAGAAAACCGCATTCCATTGGGATGATTTGCTGCTCGATGCCCTAAAAACACCAGTCAGTACCGTACTATGGTGCTGGCCGGGCACTGTCTCTCTAGGGTTGATTCTACAAGGGGAGTTTGGGGGCGAAATCAATTGGCTTCGTACCCTCAAGCACATCTTGATTATCTGTACCTTCGTGTGGTTCACGCTCAGAATGATCACCAACAGTGAAGAGTACATCCTAGCGCAGAAGAAACGTGATGAGACAACGGTTCAGGCGATAGCCAAAGTATTCCGTCTGTTCTTTATGGTGATGGGAGCACTCACCATCATGCAGACCTTTGGTTTGAGTCTATCTGGCCTTCTGACCTTTGGTGGTGTGGGTGGCTTAATCGTCGGTTTGGCAGCGAAAGACCTACTATCTAACTTCTTTGGCGGCATGATGATCTATTTCGATCGCCCATTCAAAGTTGGAGACTGGATTCGATCTCCAGATCGTCAGATTGAAGGTACAGTAGAACGCATCGGCTGGCGCATGACTATCATCAGAACGTTCGACAAAAGACCGATTTACGTACCGAACTCGGTGTTCAGTAATATCGTAGTGGAGAACCCATCACGCATGCTTAATCGCCGTATCAATGAGACCATAGGCCTTCGTTACGAAGATGCTGACAAGATGCAAGCGATTGTGGATGAAGTAAAGACGATGCTAGAAAACCATCCGGATATTGATGCCAAGCAAACACTAATCGTGAACTTTGATAAGTTTGGCCCTTCATCCCTCAACTTCTTCATTTACACCTTCACAAAAACGGTCAACTGGATTCGTTTTCACGAGGTAAAACAGGATGTGTTGCTTAAAGTGCTAGAGATTGTGCACGCCCATCAAGCTGATGTCGCGTTCCCAACACAAACCCTTCATTTGCAGCAAGGTGTCGCCCCTACCTCAGAGCACGCGGCACCAATCACACCAGAAAGCAGCCTTTAAAAACAAAGAGAGCCATACCTAATGTATGGCTCTTTACTTCTCTGGGGCTCTTCACAGCTCACAAATCTATGGCTCAGAGGTTCCTCTACTCAATCACTGTAAAACTATTTCAGTTGAATGCTAGTAAACGTTTCGTTGATCAAACCACTACCTTTACGTTTCTTCATCGTCACTTTAACTGAACGCTTTGCATCGGCGACGTCATAACGTATCGCTTGACCTAGAAACTTATCATTTCGCTTGAGTTCACGCGCTTCCAATTTTACTGTTTTGTTGCCACGGTTAACCTTACAGCGGTAGTCCCATTCGTTCTTACCGTCTTTCAGGCTAAGTAGAATACGTTGATTACTTGCACTTGAAGTCGCTTTAATACCACGAGGTTTCTTATCGATTGCTAAAGCAAGACCAGCTTTACATAGTTGCTCTGCAGTAAACCCTTGCGCAGCTTCTACCGTAGGAGCGTTGAACACCGCTAGTACCACTAAAGCAACGCTCGGAAGCACGAATTTTGTTTTCATGAATGAAACCCTTCAAGTTATCGAACATCATTCAATTTAACCATCAACGATACGGTAAGTCAATGTTTTATGGTATCTATATCCCTATAAAGAGAGTGGCTCGAAGTTCTTGTAATAGAAAACAAAAAAAACCTTGCTGCAGCACAACAAGGTTTTTATTCAATGAGTTAGGTAACGTTACTTGTTACGACGACTCTCAACTGCATCAGCCAATTGGCGTAATACTGTTTCTGTGTCTTCCCAACCAATACATGCATCAGTGATTGATTGACCGTAAGTCTCTACCTTTCCATCAACAAGATCTTGACGACCTTCAACTAGGTGTGACTCAATCATTACACCGAAGACAGCAGCATCACCGCCAGCAATTTGTGCACTAACGTCGTCTGAAACGTTCAGTTGACGTTTAAACTGCTTAGAGCTGTTTGCGTGGCTGAAATCGATCATTACCTTTTGAGGCAAGCCTGATGCTTCAAGTTCTTGTTTGATCTTAGCAACGTGCTCTGCACTGTAGTTTGGCTCTTTACCACCACGTAGAATGATGTGACAGTCAGGGTTACCTGCCGTTTCTACAATCGCAGAATGACCGTACTTAGTTACAGACAAGAAGTGGTGAGACGAGCTCGCAGAACGAATTGCATCTGTCGCAATCTTAATGTTGCCATCTGTACCATTCTTAAAACCAACTGGGCAAGACAGGCCAGATGCCAGCTCACGGTGTACTTGAGACTCAGTAGTACGAGCGCCAATTGCACCCCAGCTAATCAAATCCGCTACATATTGTGGCGTGATCATATCTAGGAACTCACTTGCTGTTGGCATACCCATATCAGTTAGGTCTAACAGCAGCTTACGTCCCATACGTAGGCCATCGTTTAGCTTAAACGTATCATCCATGTACGGGTCGTTGATTAAACCTTTCCAACCTACGGTAGTACGTGGCTTCTCAAAGTAAACACGCATTACGATTTCTAGACGATCACCCAGTTCATCACGCAGTACTTTCAGACGCTTACCATACTCAAGTGCAGCTTCTGGATCATGAATAGAACAAGGGCCAACGATCACAAGTAGGCGATCATCTTTGTCTTCTAAAATATTGTGAATCGCTTTACGGCTTTCAAAAGTTGTAGAAGAAGCAACTTCTGTCGCAGGGAACTTTTCTAGTACCGCAACAGGGGGTAATAACTCTTTTACTTTATTAATTCGTACATCATCTGTTTGAAACATTGCTTACTTCTTCCTATTTCTATCCTTGAGCTGAGTATGCATATTGTTTGCACAATTTTCACATCAGCGCTTATCGTCTTGTTCCCTGTAACTTATCTAGGAAAAACGAGAGTTTCAATCACTAATTTAAAAAAAACGCAATTTTTTTTATGTTTTACATTGAAAACACTTTGTATATAAAAATTTACACTCAATAAAATCGTCAATTTTACAAACAGTTAGCACAAAGTTAGCTTCATTTTTTCGCGATTCGAATAAAAAAACAGCTGACATTTTGCCAGCTGTTTTACGCTTTACATTCTTTTCAGAGGCTTAACAACACTGTCCAGCCCCTCAATTTTCAATGCCAGACAGAGCTTCAACAGATCTCCTAGCTCTCCACTGGGGAAGCCTTTCTTGTCAAACCACAGCAAATACTCTTCAGGTAGATCAATGAGTACTCGTCCTGCGTACTTCCCAAATGGCATCTGTACCCGCGCCAGCTTCATCAAGTTCTCTTTGTCTAACATGGTTTCATTTTTCTCAGAGTTGATTTTTATTCGTCAGGGTAACACCTAAACGCTCAACCCAATAGTTGATCGCGTCTTTCGCGTCATCAAGAGAATCAATCATGGTCGAAAAGTCTTTGTTTCCTGCTTGACGGTCTATCGCAGCAAAGAGCGGTGTTCCATCTTGGGCATCACTGACCAACAGCTCAATACTTGCACTGCCTACGTTGGTATGCTCACCCGTGGTTACCTTAGAAATCGTCGACATCGCGAGGCCAAACGGCAGTACGCTACTCGTTACGGCTAAAATAGGATTCGGCGTTTCCACATTGCTTAATGCGATACTCAGTCTCAAGCTGCTGCCATTGGGCTCGCTCACTACTTTCTTGTATTGAGAAATACGCTCGGTAAGCCGTTCATTCAGGTGGTCGGTTAACTCTTGAATATCGTCAGAATCAATCGAGCCTTCTTCCGCGAGCACGAAGATCTGGTCAATAACGACTGAATCATACTCTTCTAATTTATTCTGTAGGCGCTCTGCGTCCCGCAGGCCAATACGAGCCCACACCAAATCGACACCACCATCAGGTCCGGGAGTAAAATCTTCGTAAGAGGTAAATTTAGTGGCTTTTTGGATCGGCCCACCAGCACATCCGACAAGGATGACACTGATGGTAGCCAGAAGGGAATATTTTAGAAAGGTCATGTTAGCACTCATCATTAACTGAATAACATGAGTATGCTATACCATATATGAAAAATATATCGAAAAGTTTGTTGTTGATATACGACCAATTTCTAAAGCTAATTTGGCTTTACGGTATGTGCGTACTCTACAACGACTTGATTACCTTCTATATAAGCGTTTTGGATCTCACCATCAACACTCATTCTACTTTGTAAATAGACGATTTTTGGCCCTTCACTGCCCTCTTTTAAAGATGGCAAAACATTCTTGGGCTCGAGGTGTAACAAACGACAAAACTGGCTGACAAAAGACATCGTTAATGGGGTTTCACCTCTTAGGACTCTTGAGAAGGCGAGTTGATTCATGCCCAGCTTCTTTGAAAATTCCATTTGAGTCAGACGCATACGCGACTTCTGTGACATCCAAGTTTGGTATAGTGCATCTCTATCTAGGTCGGTAAATTCCATGAGGTTCCCTTTGTATAATTCAGACCTATCAATTGTGCTTTTTTCTATAGAAATTATGTCAACGTAAGGTTAGTGAAAACCAAAGGTTTGGTTGTGTTATGAACCCAATCTTGTACTAATTTAGCCACCTAAAAGAGTCTTACGCCCAAACAAAAGTATCAGGCATGCCCACTGCATATGCATACCTGATTTATTAGTTTGATCGATGCGTGAGAAGTGATTAAAGCAAGTAATCTTGATACCTGCTGGCACTTACAACAAATAATGGTCAAGTAACAACGCAGCAAACAACACCATAAGGTGATAGATAGAGAACTTGAAGGTCTGCATTGCGCTTGCAGCATTGCTGCGATACTTCAGAACCCAAGCGTGGTAAACAAAACCGCCATTGAGCACTAAAGATGCACTGAGGTATATCCAACTGCTCATGCCAACCAACACAGGTAAAATACACACCACACTAAGTAAAAGCGTGTAGAGAAGAATTGATGTCTTGGTGTACTCAATGCCATGAGTAACCGGCAACATAGGGATATTCACCTTAGCGTACTCATCTCTACGGTGAATCGCCAACGCCCAGAAATGAGGCGGTGTCCAAATAAAGATAATCATTACCAACAGCCAAGCATGAGAGTGCAACTCATTAGTGACAGCCGTCCAACCGAGCAAAGGTGGCATAGCACCAGCAATACCAGCGATAACAATGTTTTGAGGCGTCGCTCGCTTGAGATACATGGTATAAACCACCGCGTAACCCAACAAACTTGCGAAAGTTAACCATGCTGTTAGCGAGTTCACCCACACAACTAAAGCAACAAAGCCAATAACACCGATCGATGCCGCAAACATAAATACACGAGCGCTGCTTAGTTCTCCTGAAGGTAATGGTCTTCGACTCGTCCGACTCATCTGCCCATCAATTCTTCTATCAATTAAGTGATTGAATGCCGCGGCGGATCCAGCCATCAACCCAATACCGAGCATCCCGACCACAGTTTGTTGAATCGGTAGACCGTTAGGTACGGCAAGGCACATCCCAACTAGCGCCGTGAGTAGCATTAATGCGACAACTTTAGGTTTGGTCAGAGTTAGGTAGACTCTCCACACTGCTTTCTCTCGTACAGCAGTGTTAGACGATGGTACAAATTGATTATGAGTATCCGTTCTACTAGCCATGCTTACCTCCGCCTAATGCGCTTCCCTTCAATAAAAAGTCCCTTGTCTGACGCTGCCATACCAAAAAGTTGGTAACGACCAATGTGACCAGCAACAGTGCTGCCACTAGGTTGTGCATTACGGCAACTGAGATAGGCAAATGGAACCAGACGTTACTGATACCGAGTCCAACCTGACATAACAGTACAAATGCTAAGATGGCACTGAGCTTTCTTTGCCCGTGTCCAGCTTGTGACCAGAGCTGATAAACCGTAATTAACACCACCAACACCGCAGCCATGGCTCCGAACCTGTGCATAACATGAATGGTCAAGCGAGCAGGATATTCCAATACACCAAATTCGTAGTTTTCGTGCCCGCTTTGCCAAAGATCAAACGCCTTATCAAAGTCTAAATAAGCGAGCCAGTTACCTTCACAAATTGGCAGTTGGGTACAGACTAATGCTGCATAGTTCGATGACGTCCAGCCTCCCAGCAAGATCTGTCCGACCACCACCACGAGGCTGATGCTCGCCCAAAACCTTAACCACAGTGATTTAAATGGCGCAAAACCCTGCCCTATCTTGTTCAAACGGCAGTACAGCAAGCTCAGCAATGACAGAAGCGTGAAGCCTCCCATCAAATGCGCCATTACGACGACTGGCATCAGTTTCAATGTTACTGTCCACATCCCAAGCAGCGCCTGAAAGATAACGGTGGCTGTGATAAGTAACGGCAATCCTATTGGCGTTACACGTTTCGAGACACTCCAAGCAGCGATCGCAAAAATAAGTAGACCAAGCGAACCAGCGAAGTAGCGATGCACCATCTCTATCCAAGCCTTATCCGCTTCTAGAGCTCTCTCTGGATACTCTAAATTTGCATTTGCGACAGCCGACTCCCCCGAGGGCACTACGAGCTTGCCATAACAGCCAGGCCAATCAGGGCAACCTAGCCCTGCATCAGACAAACGAGTATATGCGCCCAATACAATCACGATGAGCGTCAGAATCAAGCTCACTTTAACTAGTAACAGCAATGATCTAGGGGTTGAATTCATCATCAATACCGATCTCCCTATCTGTTGTGAAACAACTCGCTACTCTTTTAGAAACTCACCCGACTCGAGACAACTTTAGTAGCTTCCTCAAATCATGGATTAAGCCTTTTGATTGAGGTACTAGCTCTTCTGACCGCGCAACACTCTCATACACCATCACCAGTTGCCCTAGAGGGTCGATGACAACAATAGAGGCTTCACCGAGTCTATTGGTAAGCTGTTGATTACCCATTACTTGTGTGAAAGCCTCTTGGTCAACAGCACTGTTGCCTTCAGCGCTAGTAGCAAAGATCACTGGCGTCACACGTTCACGATTTTTACCCAAGGCCAGATAGCTCTGTTTAATATAATGAAGCTGCTGCTCGCATAGTTGGTTACAGCCTTCAGGGGCAACATAACCAATAAGCCACCCCTGATTTGGATCTTCAAAATCTATAGAGAGATCATTAAGCGTCATCCTTGGCTCAATAAGTAAACCAGTGTTGGTTGCCCCTTCGTTGTACCAGTGCTGGTCTAAAACGGTTTTCGCGATAATGGCTGGCAAAGCAAAAATAATAACAAGCCCGACAAGTAGCCATCGTCCTTTGCGGCGTCTTTTCTCAAACGCCATTTGCTCATCACTTTTCATCGTGATTCTCCCTTTTGTCGCGCTTGATGAAAAAACGGTAGCCCATTAGCAACATCAATCCCGACAGTACTGCCGCCATAGCAAACCACTGCACTGAATAGCCAAAGTGTTTTTCTGACTTCATCGCTGTTGGCCGCCATAGCAATTCATAAGGCCACGTCTCATCCTGAATCGGTTGAAACAAAACAGGCAGAATATCCGTTGCGGTATAATCGGATATCGCTGCGATATTCAAGTTTTGAATACGCTTCGGCTTGGTCTCTTCTAAAGCCAAATCAGAACTTAATGGGTTAGTGGAACGAACGTATAAACGACCCGAAACTTGTTGAGGCATCAAAGGCAATTCAATCACCGGAAGCTCACTACGCTTTTTGCTGGCTTTGACAAAACCTAAATCCACTAAGATGTACTTTGGCTTAGAGAAACCAACTACGGGCATTAACTGATACAAGATGTATCCAACACTGCCTTGGTGAGTTTGATTATCCAGTAAGAACATCAACCCGTTATCTTCAGCAAAGTTCACCGCTACTTTGGTTCCATTTAGCATCTTTAAGTATTCGCTGCTTGCAGCGTTGTTACTCTGTTCCGTTATAGAAAGATCATCGCTTTCAATACTATTTACCCAGATTTCCCAATCCGTTAGCACAGTAACCAATGGCTTACTTGGTTGACTTGCTTTCATCGCCAGATGTTGTTCAAGCTGCTGCTTCTCAAACCCACGCTCTCTTTGCCATAACCCCAACTTGATTAATAAGCTGACAGAAACCAAAGTTAAAAGAGCAACCACCCACACGCCGATACTTCGACGTTGATTGTTTTGATGATTTGCTTCATTAGGGGTTAACACCATGGTTTCATCAACATCCGTACTCTTGTTTAAAGTTCTTCTTGTCGCCCTTCTGTTTGTTATTGCTTTCAACCTCATGAAAGCGTTATTTCAGTTCTCATCGGGCAAACACAGTGGCAAACAACTAAGTCATTTCCTCGGGCGACGCGTCTTCTTCTCTGCCGTTGTGGTGATCCTATTGCTTCTTGCGATGGCGACTGGCTTTATCACGCCTAATCCGCGCCCTTACTGACTGTTCAAACCCAATGGCTAGAGCAATCACAACACGTAAACGAAGATAAACAGACCTAGCCAGACCACATCAACAAAGTGCCAATACCAGCTACCTGCTTGGAAGGCAAAATGGTCTTTAGGTGTAAAGTGGTCTTTGGCTACACGCCCTAACAACACGATCAAAAAGATAGTCCCTAAGCAGACATGCAAGCCATGAAAACCAGTTAGTAAAAAGAAAGTGTTACCGTAGATGCCTGACTGTAAAGTCAAATTCATCTCTTGGTAGGCATGGATATATTCTTCTGCTTGGAAGAAAAGAAAGAAGCCTGCGAGCACTATCGTAATTTCTAACCAAACCGTTAGCGCCATACGTTGGTTTTTTTCAAGGCTGAGATGAGCCATGTGCAGTGTCACGGACGAGAGCAACAAGATGACGGTATTTTTCAGCGGTAACCCCTGCCAAGACATAGCTTGAGTAGTGACGCCATCTGGCGTGGTTGTTAGCGGCCACATTGATTGAAACATCGGCCACAACACCTCATGAGTCATCTCGTTATTTCCAGCACCGCCCAACCAAGGTACCGAGATCATGCGCGCGTAGAAGAGTGCGCCAAAGAAAGCGCCGAAGAACATGATTTCGGAGAAAATAAACCAGCTCATACCTTGTCGGAAGGAGCGAGAAATCTGCTCAGAATAGAGGCCACTTAACGACTCGGTAATCACATTACTGAACCACCCTGCCAACATATAGAGCAGTACCGCAAAGCCCAGTACCAAAATAACTTTGCCGAATACTCCACCCGCTGCGTCAGTCCCCATATTCTGTACAGTTAACCCTGAGCCCAGCGCGACAAGAAACAGAGCGACAGCGCCAACAAGAGGCCAGTGACTCTGATGCGGAACAAAGTAGATTTCCTTTTTAGAACTCATTGCTCAACTCCTTTTGTTGATACAGGTTCTTGCGACGGCTCAGTTTTTCGCGACTACATCCTGCTCTGATGACGTCCCATTGGTAATGTTAAATAAGGTATAAGAGAGAGTCAGAGTGTGAATCGACTCTGGAATATTAGGCTCGATATAGAAGATCAAGCCCATTTCAGTACTCTGCTTGGCGTTCAACGGTTGTTGATTAAAGCAAAAGCACTCTATTTTATTGAAGTATGTTGCACCATTGCCGGGAGACACCGATGGCACAGCTTGCCCAACTAGATTCAATCCAGACATATTGGTAGCAATGTAGTTAGTCTGGATCACTTCACCAGGGTGAACTTCAAGCACGCGCTTCTCTGGCTCAAATCGCCATGGCATATCGGGCTTAATATGTGACATGAACTCAACCCGCACTGTGCGACTGTAATCGGGCTGCATCCCTTGAGGCTGAACCGCAGATACTGTGTTGGTTTTGCCATTGATACCCAAAGCTTCACACATCACGTCATACAGTGGCACCAAAGCAAACCCAAAGCCAAACATGCCAATCACACTCAATACCAAATAGGCCGTCAGTTTCTTGGTTGACCGCTTTGTGGTGTTATTTTGGGTTTGTGTATGTTCGTCTCGCGATTGCTTGTTCATGGCTCACCTCAGTCCACTTTAGGTGGGTGTGTAAAGGTGTGATGCGGTGCAGGGCTTGGGACTGTCCACTCTAGCCCTTCCGCTCTCTCCCAAGGTTTACTCTCTGCTGGCTCTCCATCTTTGATGCATTTGATGACCAGCCATAGGAAGATCAATTGCGATAAACCGAAGGCAAAACCGCCAATCGACACTACCTGATTAACATCAGCAAACTGAATCGCGTAATCAGGAATACGACGTGGCATCCCTGCTAAACCAAGGAAGTGCATAGGGAAGAAAAGAACATTTACGGAAATGACCGAAGTCCAGAAGTGCCACAAACTCAATTTGTGGTCATACATGTTGCCCGTCCATTTGGGCAGCCAATAGTAAGCTGCCGCCATGATAGAGAACACTGCCCCGGTAACCAGAACATAGTGGAAATGCGCGACCACAAAGTATGTATCGTGATATTGGAAGTCGGCAGGAACAATCGCCAACATCAGCCCAGAGAAGCCACCGATGGTAAACAGTACAATAAAGGCAATCGCAAAGAGCATCGGAGTTTCGAAGGTCAGCGCCCCTCGCCACATGGTCGCTACCCAGTTAAATACCTTCACTCCTGTAGGCACCGCAATCAGCATAGTGCAATACATAAAGAACAGCTCGGCGAAGACTGGCATCCCGGTGGTGAACATATGGTGTGCCCATACCAAGAAAGACAGGATTGCGATACTGCAGGTTGCGTAAACCATTGAGTGATAACCAAACAAACGTTTGCCACTGAAAGCCGGAATAATCGCTGAGACAATACCAAACGATGGCAATATCATGATGTACACCTCTGGGTGTCCAAAGAACCAGAAGATGTGTTGGAACATCACAGGGTCTCCCCCACCAGCCGCATCAAAGAAGCTCGTCCCAAAGTACTTATCGGTTAGTACCATAGTTACCGCGCCTGCGAGGACTGGCATCACCGCGATTAACAAGAACGCAGTAATCAACCATGTCCAAACGAACATCGGCAACTTGAACCAAGTCATACCAGGAGCTCGCATATTGACGATGGTTACAATCACGTTGATCGCACCCATGATCGAACTGATACCCATGATATGAACAGAGAAAACGAACAGCGCCGTACTGTCAGGCCCATAAGTTGTCGATAGAGGCGCGTAGAAAGTCCAACCAAAGCTTGGGCCACCGCCTTCAGTAAACAGGGATCCGATTAAAATGAGGAACGCAAAAGGAAGGATCCAAAAACTGAGGTTGTTCATTCGAGGCAGAGCCATGTCTGGCGCTCCGATCATCATCGGGATCATCCAGTTGGCAAGGCCAGTAAACGCCGGCATGACTGCACCAAACACCATAATCAACCCATGAACGGTTGTCATCTGATTGAAGAAGTCTGGCTCAACCAGCTGTAGCCCTGGCTGAAATAGCTCGGCACGAATCACCATGGCCATCGCGCCACCCGTCAGGAACATGGCAAAACTGAACCACAGATAGAGCGTACCTATATCTTTATGATTAGTGGAATAGAGCCAACGAGCCCACCCCTTAGGAGCTTCATGATGGTCATGCTCAGTTACATCGATTAAATCGTCAGCAGTGTGACTAGCCGCTAACTCTTCAGCCGGAGCAGATTTCACCGGCTTGTTAATTGGTGAACTCATATCGCCTCCTTGCTATTCGGCGTTGCATTCGAGTCGGTGGCTGCATCTTCACCCCCGCCTTCAACTTGCTGCTTGTAGGCGTTGATGTCTGATGCTTGAATAACATCACCAGTATCATTACCCCAAGCATTTCGTTGGTAGGTGATCACTGCAGCGATCTCTTTTTCTGTAAGTTGGTTATCAAAGGCCTGCATCGCAGTTCCAGAACGGCCATAGACGATAACATCAATATGCTCCGATACATTTCCAAGTGCCACTGGGCTACCCTTAATAGCAGGGAACGCGCCTGGAATCCCCTCGCCGTTTGCTTGGTGACAAACAGCACAGCGAGATGCATAAACTTGCTCACCAATGGTATTTAGCTCTTCCAAAGAAAGTGACGCATCTAATGCTTCCTTAGCGGCTTGAGCCTCAGCAATCGCAAGCGCCTTCTGGTCAGCCAGCCAAACATCGAAATCTTCTTCTTCCATGGCTTGAACAACAATCGGCATAAAGCCGTGAGCACGACCACATAACTCGGCACATTGACCACGATAAACGCCGGGCTCATCTATTTTTGTCCAAGCTTCATTAATAAAACCTGGAATTGTGTCTTTTTTCACAGCGAATGCAGGAACCCACCAAGAGTGAATCACATCGTCCGAGGTCATTAAGAAACGGACTTTACGATTAATCGGTAGCACAAGTGGTTTGTCTACCTCTAACAAGTAATGCACGCCCTTCGCTTCGATACCTTCAATCTCTTTGTCACTGGTTGCCAGTAAACTAAAGTACTCGACGTCTTCACCGAAGTAGCTGTAATGCCACTTCCATTGTGAGCCTGTAATTTTAACTGTGAGTTCAGATTGAGAAGTATCTTCCATTGCAATCAAGGTTTTGGTTGCAGGGATTGCCATTGCGATAAGGATGATAATAGGAATGATGGTCCAGATGATTTCGACTTTGGTGCTTTCATGAAAATGTGCGGCAACCGCTCCCTTCGATTTCCTGTGCCTTAGGATCGAATAGAACATGACACCAAACACAACAAAAGCAATAGCACAACAGATGTAGAAGATCAGCATGTGCAGCTCGTAGACTTTGCCACTAATCTCCGTTACCCCTTGCGTCATGTTGTATTCACTCGTTGCTTGAACAAGTGGCGCTATCAACAGCGACATACCACTACTAATTAGTAGTACATACCTCAGCAATAATCGTTTCAAAAGATCTCTCCTCTATCCATCCATATTGGATATATGCGAGCTATCAGACAGCAAATGCCGTCTCAAAAATGAAAGACTTGGAATCAGACCGACAAGCAATCCTCAATGGCAGATTGCCAACACTGCTACCTGTTAAAAGCTACGAGCAAACTCGATAAAAGGTTCAAAAACAGCGAAGTTGTTACTTTTTGTTATATTTATGTAAAAGGCTAGTTATCGATACTCAAATATTCAAGGTCGCATTAGTTACTAAATGCTCAATTATTTAATTTGTGCTTCAACAAAAAAATCGAACCTTTATCACTGTTTGCACAAGTTTTACGATTGCCTTCAAGGTAATGCGAATGAATATCAATTACATTGATTGCAAAGCCGATTTATAACGAGAAGGTTAATGAATATGCAAGATGCCATGAACTGGTTGGCGAGAGACCCAGATCCAAGAACTCGCGAAGAACTTCAACAACTGATTGATGAAAAGAATCACGATGAAATTGGCGACCGATTCAGTCAAAGGTTAGAGTTTGGTACAGCGGGTTTACGCGGCAAAGTGGGCTGCGGTCCCAATAGAATGAACCGTTTAGTTATCCAAGAGACAGCAACAGGTTTAGGCCACTACCTAGCTGACCATGTCCCACAAGCACTGCAACGTGGTGTTGTTATTGGTTACGATGGTCGACTGGATTCAAAGCAGTTTGCTACCGATACCGCATCTGTTCTGTGTGCACTTGGTTTTAAGGTTTACCTAACGAGTAAAGTAGCAGCAACGCCTATCGTCGCCTTCGGTATTGAACGTTTTGGAGCAGCCGCTGGCATTGTTGTCACAGCGAGTCACAATCCGCCAGAGTACAATGGCTTCAAGGTGTACTGGGAGAATGGTGCACAAATCATCCCACCACACGACAGTGGCATCGCAGCGGAGATCGACATCGCAGCGACCAAGCCTATCCCGCTAATGAGCTTAAGTGATGCAGAACAAGATGAGAAACTGGTTTGGCTAACGGAAGAGTACTATCAAGCTTACCGCCAAGCCGTGAATCAAGCTTCTTTTATCAGCAAACAAGGCTCCGAATTGGAAACGGTCATTGCGTATACTGCGATGCATGGTGTCGGCGCGCAAATGGCTGAGGACCTACTCCACGACAATGGCTTCCATAAAGTATTCAGTGTTGCTGAACAACGAGAACCGGATGGGCATTTCCCGACCGTTAACTTCCCTAACCCGGAAGAGAAAGGAGCTATGGATCTGGTTGTTCAATTGGCAGAGAGTGTCGATGCCGATATCGCTTGTGCTAACGACCCAGATGCAGACAGATTTGCGGTTGCAGTCAAACTTCCAGAAGGCGGCTATAAGATGCTGACCGGTGACCAAGTTGGCGTGCTCTTCGCACAGTACTTGTCAGCCAAAGCGCACGCGAAAACGCAGCTTATCGGTAACAGTATCGTCTCTTCAACCCTACTGGAAAAAGTCGCAAATTCGAATGGAGCAAAATACTTCCAAACCTTAACAGGCTTCAAATGGCTGACTAACGTCGGTATGCAGTTAGAAGATGAAAACAATGAGTTCCTGTTTGCCTATGAAGAAGCACTTGGTTACACCATGGGTACTCTAGTCCGCGATAAAGATGGCCTATCTGCTCTAGTGGTATTTGCTCAACTTGTTGAAGAGCTCAAATCACAAGGCAAGACAGTGTGGGACTTGCTGGCTGATATCTACATGCAACACGGTCTATATACTAACGCTCAGCGTAGCATTGCACTTGACCCAACAGCACCTTCTATTGGCTCCAAATTGAGAAGCCATCAGCCTACTGCCATCAATGGCATTGCGATAAAAGTCATTGAAGATTTGCAATCATCGCTACGTGTTACGGTCGGTGGAGCTACGGAAGCGATCAACCTTCCTGCAAGTGATGTACTTATTTACCATCTAGAAGACGGGTCACGCATTATCGTTCGACCTTCAGGCACAGAACCTAAAGTGAAGGTGTACTACGAAACGGTCACCTCTTACGAACAGGGTGAGAGCTACTCTGAAGCGATTCAACGAGGAGAGGTATACATGAACCAGCTCATCGAACAGCATCAGAGCGAACTAAACCAACAGTGGCTTTAAACCAGTGTGTTAAAGTGAAACTAGACACTTGGTAAAACAGCTCTTTCGATACAAAAATGGACGCTCAGGCGTCCATTTTTATTCAATTGAGTTTGGCTTAGATTAACCAAAAAACGAAGACAGCATCCAAAGTGACAAAATCACAAACACGCCACCCATTACTTTCTGTTGATACGTTCTAAACTTCGCGTTTTCCAATAATGGTTTGCCCAGAGTTCCTGCCAGTGCAACCAGCAAGAAATTAAAGGTCAAACCCAATAAGTTAAGCAGCAAGCCCAACACAAGCATTTGTTCACCCGAAGTGGCTTCAATGTTAGTTGAAACGAACTGAGGGAGAAACATCACAAAGAACACCAATGCTTTGGGATTAAGTAGATTACTGATCAGCGCTCTTTGGTAGTATGCTTTGGCCGCCGAATTATCACTAAGTTCAGGTGCATCGCCTTGATCAGAACGAAGGCAATCCCACCCCATTTTCAGCAGATATGCACCACCCAACAGATGAAGTGCTTTTAAAGCAAGCGGGCTCATTGCAATCAACGCCGATACACCCATAGCCGCTAAAACCGTCAGAATGATCCCAGACGTCGCATTACCTAAACTCGCAAACAAGCCTACTTTTCGCCCGTAACTCATACTAGAGCTTGCGATCAGTAACATGTCAGGACCAGGAAGAAGAAGCAGTGCAACGACGGCAGTTAAGTAAACAGGAAGAATAGCTAGATCGATCATTAGATTGTGCGTTGATATAAAAAAGACGGCGGATTTTATATCAACCAAACACTTTTCACTAGATGCAATCAGTTGAAACCTTGGTTATTTAACGAATAAAAAACCAAAGCAACACAACTCATCAAAGTAATTCGCTAATCCAACTTAAAGATAGCTATATTTGAGGGGTAATTGTTATCCGTAGACTAAAAACAACGGGGGAACTGAGTCGTCTGAATCGATAGTATATTTAGCTAATTCGTTACTTAGCTACCCATTCTATCTCGACCAAAGTCTGCTCACCACACTTCAATCGACCCAAGAATAGGTCGCCTTGATGAACCTCACCCACACCTTTTGGTGTGCCCGTCATAACCACATCACCATCAAGCAGCGTAGTGTACGAACTCAGCTCCTCAAGGATAGTTTCCGGTGGGTAAAGCATCTGCGAAACATGGCCTTTCTGAACTCGAACACAGTTGATAAAGAGCTCTAAATGAAGGTCCGATAGGTCCACTCCGTCTAGCGGCACGAAACGGCTAAGAACTGCAGAGCCATCGAATGCTTTGGCACGCTCCCATGGTAAGCCCTTCCCTTTTAGGTAACTCTGGAGTTCACGCTTAGTAAGATCTAGACCTAGGCCGACAGCAACATATTGCCCTTGTTCGACAATAAAACAGATCTCCGCTTCATAATGGAGTGCTTCTTGATGGAAAGAGGTTAAGGTCGAGGTCACACAGGTACTAGGCTTATTGAAGACCACCATGTGTTCAGGAATGGCGTTGTTCAACTCTTCAATGTGATCAACATAGTTACGACCTACGCAAAGAACTTTGCTTGGTGTCGCGCTAATTTTGGAGTCCTGCCACTGCTGCTCTACATGAGTGTTGCTCATTGTCTTTCCCTGACCATTAATCGAGCAAAGAGTTTAACTGATCAATGATGAAGAATCTTTGACAACCTAATACCTTGTTTCAAATATCTGATCTTTAGCGCAGTCTGAATAGGATGAGTAAAGGGGAAGCTTTTGAGATGTAAAATAAAGCAGCCCCTTCAAACCTTTCGATTAGAAGGGGCCTAGCAAGTGTTTAGGACAGTATCCTAAGAGGGGTAATACTCTTGGGAGTAAACACTATGCTGAATTATGGTTGGCTTATAGGTAGTAACGAGCACCGATAGTCCATTTGTCGTCAGACTTGTAGCCAGATTCGCTGTTTAGGTCGAACTGGTAAGCTGTGTAACCAACGATGTTGCTAGTGAAGTTGTATTCAGCTTGTAGTGCTAGCTCTTCACGTGCAGTCTCAGTCGTTGCACCTTTCGTTAGCTCACCTTCAACTACTTCGTAGTTCACGCTTAGGTTTAGGCTGTTTGAAAGACCGTACGCTGCTAATAGCTCGTATGCAGTGCTCTCTTCTAGAGTAGTACCTTTTGCTAGGCCAGCGTTCATGTTTTCGTTAGACGCGTAGATACCCGCAACGTAAAGGCCAGAACCGTATGTACCGTATGCTGCAGAAACTAGGTGAGATTCAGCTGTGCTTGATTTACCAGATGCAGTGTAATCACCAGTGTTGAATGCGTAACCTAGCTTAACGCCTGCAATTGAGTAACCTAGAGTCGCTTGTACACGGTCACCGTATTTTACAGTGCTACGAGTAACAGTCACTTCACCTGTAATATCATCAACATCTTCAGCATCTGTTGTTACAGAGTTGTCACCTTGCCAACCTAGACCGAAGCTGAACTCACCAGCATCACCAAGTTGGATTGCGTTACGGTAGCTCACCATTTTGTCTGCACGACCAGTACCTAGAGCACCGTGGTTGTCGTATAAGAAGTCATTCGCGTAAGCGATTGGCATATCCGTTACGCTAGCTACGTCGTAGTATGGTGCCCATTGAGTACCAACAACTGCGCGGCCGAAATCGTCATGAGTTAGACCAACGTAACCAAGACGAGTAGCGAATGTGTCGTCACCACCGTCTAGGTAGTTTAGTTGCCATTCACCTTTAGCGTCTGCTGTGAAACCGTTGCCAAGATCTTGAGTAGCGTTAAAGTTAATACGTGGAGAGTTTGAGCCTACTGAAGCATCTTCTTTCTCAGAGCCGTTTACGTTTACAGAAACGTGACCGCCAACTTCAAAAGTTGTACCGTCTTCGTTGTAAAGTTCTACTGCAACTGCCTGTGTACCAAATACAGCGCCAGAAACAGCAAGCGCTAAAAGTTTCTTATTCATTGTCATATCCATTTGTAACTTGGGGTGTTTACTCACTAACAACCTCTAGTCGAAACCGAAGTTGTTACCTTCATTTAACAAGTGAGGCAACCGTAAGCGATGAATGACAAAAAAGTTGCATTAAAATATATAAAATAAAAAAAATGGAACTATAGAAAACAAAATAGAATTTAAAAACAAAGCGTTAAAATAAAAAACCACCCAGAAAAACCAAAAACATTTATAGTTATAAAAATATATTTTCAATTAAAACCCCACTTATGCTGAATAAAAATTCAAATAGACTTTTACTCTGTCAATCTCACTTTCCACTAAGAAACATTTCGAAACATTATGTAACATGCCGTATTTTTTAGCGGTGTGTAATTTATTGGTTCACCATATCAATCGAAAATAACTACTGCGTTAGAATCTAAACCAAAAGCGATATGATGCAGATACAAAAAAAGCAACCTCTGGTAAAGGTTGCTTCCTCGCTATCAATCCGATTGGTTGTTTGTTGCTTATTTAAAGCAGGTCTCCGCCCAACGCGCTAGCCCTGCGGTAACAGAGCCAAAATAGTTACCACTGACAATTGGTACATTCGGTACAGCTTGCTCTACAGCTTGACGAAGAATTGGAGAGCGTGCAGAACCGCCTGTCATATAGATAACATCTGGCGTTTTTTGCCCTTGTTGTATCGCTTCTTTAACCAACTCAATCATCTTGGCTTTTGGTGCATCAATGGCTTCAACCATTTGTTCAACTGAGATATCTACTTCGACCAATTCGGGCGCTACCTGAATCGCAGTTCGATACTCACTGCTGTCGGCAAGGGCAATCTTGGCTTCTTCGGCACGCCTTACAATGCTGTAGCCTAAAGTGTCGTGATATACACGCATTAACCTATCAAGCTTTGCTGGTTCAGCCGCCTCTTTACGCAACAATTTCAAAGCAGAGAGATTTTCTCGAGAATAGAAGTTCTTCTGAGCCTCAACATTGTTAATAGCAATTGGGTTCCAGAACTGAGTCAATGGCATATCGATCCCAGAGATACTTTTGCTCGTCATCCCAAATGGGTGCATCAAACGTTTAAAGGCAAGATAGATATCCAAGTCATTACCGCCGACACGTTGACCACTATGAGCCAACAAGCTTGCACTTCGGTCCGCATTCCCTGCCCATGTAGGACCCATTTCAAGCAGTGAACAGTCGGTAGTACCACCACCAATATCGACCACAAGAACGGTTTGGTTCTGAGTGAGCGTACTTTCGTATTCAAGCCCGGCTGCCACGGGTTCAAACTGAAAGGCGATACCTGAGAAGCCCGCACGTGTAGCTGCTCGAGTCAGTATACGTTCAGCTTGTTGGTTCGCCTCTTCTCCACCACGGCCATGAAAGTTGATTGGACGGCCGATAACTGCTTGTTCAATCGCACACTGTGTAGAGCGTTCAGCTTGCTGTTTAATGTTCGCCATCATGGCGCACACCAAGTCCTCAAAGAAGCTCACTTGGACATCATGTAAGCCGCTAGCACCCAAGAATGACTTCGGTGACTTTACGTAATAAACGTCTCGTGGGTCTTCAAGATACAGGTCCAGAGCTGCCTGACCAAACGCCATATCTTCCGGTACCAAATCGATGCTCTCTTCACGGTTCGCCGCAATTGCACGACGCAGTACCTGCTCGCCAATCGCATCACTTGGTTTGATGTTTAGGTGACGAAACAAGTGTTCAGAGACACTCTCCCGTGTTGGAGCAAAAACCGTTGAGGGAATATAGTGGTTATCACCTTCAAGAGGCAGTAGACGAGGAGCCCCTTCTATCATTGCTGCAACTGAGCAGTTTGCCGTTCCATAGTCAAATCCGATGAACATCAATCATATCCCCCAAGCTAGAAAAGGGGCGAGATGCTACCTGAATTACCTATAAATCGCTAGGTCAAACCGAACTATTCTTAACATCTATGCTCAGTATGTTACATTGCCACGCAAATGCTTCAGGAATCGAAAAATGAAAACACCTTGTATCGCAGCTTGTAAGAATAATGGCGGTATTTGCGGAGGCTGCCATCGCACAATGAATGAGATCATCGGTTGGAAGAATCTTTCCGATGAGCAAAGAGAGCAAGTGATGCAAAACCTTTCTGCGGAAGGGGCAACTCACGAATGTCCTCAATGCAGCAAGCCCGCACAATGCGACATTAGTGCCGGTAAGGAAACGTGTTGGTGTTTTGAACTAGAGAAGAGAGATACTAGCAGTGTGCCGAAGCAAGGCTTATGTATGTGTCGCAAGTGCCTTTCTGCATTGCCTATCGAATAGCATCAAGCATTGCATATATATAACAAGAGGGCTCAAAGTGCCCTCTTGTTGTTTGTCTCAATAGAATAGTAAGTTACTATTTTTTAACCAATGCCGGCGCTGAGAAACGAACGCCCTGCCAACCGTGTTTGATGAAGTTACGAATGTTTTGGTGATCATCGTTTTCTGGAAACTCAAGAACATCGTGACGGTAGTACTGACCAAAGCAGGTCAAGGTTTGCTGCTCAGATAGCCCTTCCAATTGGCCAAACGCAAAGATTTTGCACGATCCGTTGTTCTGTCCTGTCGCATTCACCACATCTCCGTTAGCAAATTCACGCTCTGTAAACACGTAGCCATTTTCAATTACTTGCATTGTATCTTCAAACTGAACGCTTTCTGGCTGGTTGTCTAATTTAGCCAAAAAAGTTGATAGTTCCATTTCTCTTTTCTCCATTAATATCGTTCTGTAGCAGTGTATCGAGTTTGCACGTGACTGCAAGGTTATAGCTCGTCTGCGAACAATAAAATCAACTCTATTTTCAAAAGCTTGCCTATTTACTCGTCAGACCATAAAACGTGATTTGTTGGCTTCTATTTTCCATTAATTAGCGTAATGAAACTGATGACATAACACGATCAGGGCGTTATATTGTTTCAACACTTGTTTTACACTGCTTATACGGAAATATGCCAAAAGATAATAACCAAGAACTGTTTAGATATCTGAAACCAGGAACGCGTACAGCAGGTGTTCTTGAATTTGGCCCACAAGATTCTATCCAAGTGAGTACTCTCTATATTGGTCATAAGGAAGACCAATATTTGGTGCTTGAGTTGTCTCAAAAGTCGACCGAAGCGCTGACCCTCAGAAAGCTAAATAATGTCGATATTATTATTCGAGCTATCACAGACACCGAGTTAGGCCATATCGTGGCGTTTAAGACGAGTGTTCTTTCTCATATCACTCAGCCAGCCCACCTAATTTTTCTAAGACCGCCATCTAACTTCGCGACTAAGCCTATTCGCGAACATGAGCGCTACAAAATAAACCTCAGCTGCGAAGCGTCATTCGACACGTTGACGCTTGATGCAACTCTGATCGATTTTTCAATTTCCGGTTGTGGCGTGTTCTTATCTCAACAGTCAGACATTGATATTGGTATGAAGATTAAGGTGTCATCGATATTAGATGAACATCTGCCAAGTGATCTGGCCTATAAAGTGGTGAGTAAAAAGCGGCATGGTCAAGGTTGGCTTCTTGGCATTCAATTCCCAGAGCACCTTGAGCTAGACGAAGAGCTGAAAAAGCTTCTACTAGAACTGGCTTTCAGCACGGGTAACCTCTAGCATGATATCAATAGGAAAGGCGCATGATGCGCCTTTCTTATTTCTGACTGACTTTATTCATTTCCAACGAGACGTTCGGCAGGTTGGTAATGCTCTTTGAAATGAATAAACGCGCGATGTAGTGACTCTTCTTTTATCGGCTTCACAATCACGTAGTTTGCCCCTGCCTCCATGAAGCGATCACGAGTCGAAATTTGCGCATCCGCCGTACAAGCATAGATTGGAGTTTGTAAATGCAGATCTTCTCTGAGCTTAATCGTAGTCTCTACCCCGCCCAAGTTTGGAAGTTGGTTATCCATTAAAATAAGGTCATACGGTTGAAGCTCGGCGTATGCCATGGCTTCCAAGCCATCTTTGGCCCACGTTACCGACATCCCATATTTTTTGCAGAAGGCTTGAGCGATGAAAGCATTCGTATGATTGTCTTCAACCAGTAATACCCTCAATGATTTATCAAACAGGTCTCTTGGCGCGATAGACTCATCCAACTTAGGCCCCGTTACTGGTTCAGTTCGATAGATGACTGGAATATCAATAACAAACTCAGATCCGGCATCTTTGCGACTTCTAACTCTGATATCGCCTTCAAGCATATCCACTAAGTTCTTAACAATCGCTAACCCTAGCCCAGTACCGCCATATTCACGTGTCGTGGTTTCCTCGGCTTGAACAAAAGGTTCAAACACCGCATCTAACTTCTCAGGCTCGATACCGATGCCACTGTCTTTGACGGTGACAATTAAGCCTGCTTGATTGGTATTAATGGTGGTTTCTAAGTCAAACGAGACCGACACTCCACCCGAGTGGGTGAACTTCAGAGCATTGCTCAGTAGATTAAACATGATCTGATTTAAGCGGATCTGATCGGTGTAGATCTCAAGCTCTTCAGGTAATCGACTGTCGATATCAAAGCTGATCGATTTCTCAACACAGAGTGGCTTGTAGATGCTATCTAACGTATTGATAAGCTCTGAAAGGCGGAACTCTTTTTTCTGGATATTAAACTGGCCCTGCTCGATCTTAGAAAAATCTAGAATGTCATTGAGCACGGCAAGAAGGTGTTCGGCACTGTTAACCAAAACATCGACTTTCTCTCTATTGCCCTCACTGGTCATAGAGCGTTTTAGGAGTTGCGACACACCTAAAATACCATTAAGTGGCGTTCGAATTTCGTGACTCATTTTAGCTAAGAAATCAGCACGCACGTTGGCTAAGTGCTCCGCTTCTTCGCGGGCGCGATCAGCTTGTTGTTCTGCTTCCACCAGCTTCGTAATGTCTTGGCCTTGTACAACCACACCAGTAATACCATGCTCGACGCGTATCGCGGACATATTCCAACGGAATACCTTGTTACCGATAGGTACGTTGATACCGGTTAGCTTCGCTCCTTGAAGAACCATCAACACATTAGGTTGCATCTTCTTCTCGAACTCTTTGGCTAGCACACCTTTGAAGTCATCATCCGCAAACATTGCCATACGAGCGGCTGGGTTCATCTGAATCAGAGCACCATTTTCCGACCAAACCAAAATTGGAGAGTGTGCAAAATTGAAGAGGTCTTGGAATTTTTGGCTCTGCTCCGCAAGACGTTCAAACGTATCTTCTAAGGTGCAACCAATATGGTGAAACTCATAGATATTCGAGCCATCAAACTTATGTGCCTCATGGTTGTCACTCGCGGAACGAGTAAATTCCATCAGTTTATTCAGCTCTTTAGACACACGCTTGTGGATCCAACCACGAGCGAAGAATGACATAGCAATAAGAACCACAATTACGGCTGCAATAGCACGTTCATAGTTCTCCTCGAGGGCAATAAAATTGCTGTTTTTCTGAACGGCACGAATCGTCAGAGGTGTATCGACTGAGTTGATCTTAATTCGAGCGATAGTAACGAAGTGCTCAGGAAGCTGTTCGTGAACACGATAAGAGAGAACGTCTTCAAGAGAGTAAGTTTCGTCACCACTGAATGTCGAAGTGACAGGATCGCCATGCGCTTCTATGACGATATTCTCGCAGTTACTGCCTTGCTGAATGGACTCAGCTAGCGAGAAGTTATTGTCCAATACAATAGTGATGTAGAGCTGCCCGAGCACTTCACCCGTTTTGTTATCGACGATAGGAGTTTTACGCGCCAGCAGGTGGCGCTTGCCAATTTCTGTGTCTAGTTCGAGGAAGTGCCAATTGCTGCTGAACGCAACCTGGGTGGACATGTATTCTAAGCTGCCCTCATCAAAGCCATAGAATTGACCATTACCATCATCCCAAGACACACCATCATGCGTTGTGACAAAACGCATATCTGGTGCGTGGTTGGGCTCTCGTTGGTCAACACCAAAGAAGAAGTAGCTCAGTTCCTCTTTGTCCCCACTCGCGAAGTACTCTTTGAGCATAGTACTGTGTGAGCTGCTATCTTGATGGATCTGAAGTACCGACAAGCGGTAATCAAACATGTTCTGTATCAAACTCGATGTTTGCTGAACCGTTCGTTTGGTTTCTTGTTTTACTATGCTACTGCTGGTTTCATAGTTATGAATCAACACACCAATTGCCATCACACCAATCACCAGAATAATAATTCGAGTGATGAGTTTCGCGAGTGTATTACGTGGCGTGTTAGCGTAGCTTTTCTTCATTATTTTCCTGAGTATCTAAAGGCTCGCTGTTTCAGCGATTCTATATGTTCTGGGCTATCTTCTTTGGTTACGACCTCAAAGTCTCCAGAGTAGACGGTAGGTACAGCAAAGCCTTCCAAATCCCACTTAATGGCTTCTGCCATCGCTATACCAGTGTCGTCATTCATTCGCATCACAGTAACATCTAGCTCTCCACGAGCCAACGCTTCCAACTCAGCAGAACCACCACCCCATCCATTAAGTTTGATATCCAAACCAGACTCTTTAATGGCTTGAGCAGCACCTAATGCGACATCGGTTGCGCATGCATAGATAAAATCGAGATTCTGATTGCGCGCAATGCTGATCTTGGCCGCTTTATAGCCGCTATCCATATCCGACTTGGTATAAAAAGAGGATTTAAGTTTGAAGTCTGTCTCTTCACTGATTTCGTGGATAAACGTGTCACCACGGGCATCACTGATGTAACCCTCTGAACGATAAAGAACTGAGTACTCACTCTCATCTCCAGCGTGAGTTTTAAAATAGTCTGCTAACTTAAGACTGCCCGTGGCATGGTCAAACCCGACATACATAAATGGCTGTCGCTCTTGCCACGCTCGAACTGGCGTTGTGATATTTTGCAGAATCAGCTTGGTATCAGTTGAGCTCAAAACATGCTCAATGAATTTGCGATGGCGAGTTGTATCGAGTGTGAAAATTAGATAATCGGTTTTGTTTTCTATCGCTTCTTGAAGAGAGATACTTTGCTGCGTCAAATCCGCATTCACACGAGTAAACACTTGATTGATTTGATAGTTGATTCTTAGTTTATCCAAACGCTTTTCGAACGCTTGAATATTTCTCACCCAGTAATCTGAGATCTGTTGACCAGGATAAACGACCGATATGGTGATAGGAGCTTGTTGTTTAACTTGTAGGGGAACAGGATGTTTTTGAACGGCTTGGTTCATCTGTTCAGTGAGGGCTTTTTGCGCTGGAAATTTATCCAAAAATTCTTGGTATTCCCAATAGCCATTAAGCACATGAGTACCGTGAGAAAGGGCCGGCCCTGACAATAGCGAAGCCCCTAGCAACATAAGTGAACGTTTCATTATTTTCTCATTTTTTATGAGCTACTTTGGCTCATTTTTTACCTAGCCTGATGTCATATCGTTGTATGACTTTTTATATATTATGTAGGACAACCGTGAAAAATGATAGGCTCAAACAATAATTAGAACATCATTCCCATTAAAAATTATGAACTTGGTTTTAAAATGATAAAAGGGATTCAGAATCAACCAGAAACACATTCATCCAAGTAATAAAGAGAAAATAAAGCTGCTGTCAAAGGGAATCAACTAGGACTTAAACATTGGTTCAAAATAAACAACTTTATCATCCTGAATGTCTACGCATAGCTGTTCTTTAACAAGGGACTCTTTACGTAGTTTAGAGAGTTGTTTAATGGCATATTCAATTCGAAGCGCATGACTTTTCGAATCGACAATATGGCTCCATTCCAACAATAAAGGGCCTTTGCCTTTAAGAGCCTTCGCGCCTTTACCTTGCTGATGCTGTTCAAAGCGTCGAGTGAGGTTGTTAGTGATACCGCAATAAAGGGCGTTGTGACGAGTGCGAATCAGGTACACAACCCAATCCGCATCTGTTTTTTGGTCTGTCATCTAAATCAGAGATTCAACCAGAGCTTTTAACTCTGCTAGCTCTCTTTTCAAGTTCTCTACTTCAGCTTCTAGTGCTTCGACACGCTCATTACTAGAACCCGATACCATCGCAGGAGCAGCAGATGCCAATGCTTCCACATCAACCTCACCGCTCAACAGGTGCTGATAACGAGACTCACGCTTTCCAGCTTCACGAGGTAGCTTAACCACAAGAGCGCCCTCTTCACGAGCAGCTAGCTTATCCAAAACTGCTTCTACCTCTTTTACATCCGTGAAGTTAGCCAAACGACCTGTACGCGTTCTTAATTCACCAGGAGTTTGTGCTCCGCGTAGCAACATACAACAGATAATCGCACGTTCTTGATCGGTAAATTGCAGATCACCGAACTCGGTATTGCAGAAACGATGTTGGTACTTACTCACACGGCTGTTAAAGCCACTTTCATCGCTCACTAAACGGCGTGAAATAAGCCCATCAACGGCGTCAAGCACCTCTGACTCAGACAAGGATAAAACAGGCTCTCGATTGCTCTTTTGGTTACACGCGGTTGTTAAGCTATTGAGAGTAAGAGGGTAATGGTCAGGGGTCGTTACCTCTTTTTCAATTAAACAACCAATAATACGAGCTTCTATTGCGGAAAGTTGCGTGTTCATTATTTTTCCTTTTTATTATTTTCAATTCCGTCTGTACACATTCAAGGCTAACCTAACAGGCTAGTGTTCAGACAGTATCGGTACTCTTCGTTTTCGGCCTTGTTCGTCAATCACCATGATCTTAGAACGATTTAGTTCAATTTCCACCACTTCTAGGTTGGTGCGCTCTTTTACATAAGCGGTTCGAAGCTTGTCTTGCTCACTACAAGCTTCCTGAGAAATCTCGTTCGATTCCTCATTATTCGATTCTGACTGGTTCATCTCACATTTCATATAATGCTTGCTTCTATACAAGATACTATCGTGAACTGTCTGAGAAAAACAATCAGCTGAGTAACAGAGTGCTGAATTATTAAACAACCTTACTTTTGCTTTGATCTAAAGACTGTTACAACCGCATTCGATGTGCTTTAATCAGAATCAGATAACGTATATGACGATTAGGAAAAGGAATCTATGAGTAGCGTATTTGAAATTGTTAACCAGGCACGTCGTAAGAACAAACTTAAGCGTGAACTTCTAGACAACGAAAAGAAAGTTCGTGATAACCGCAAACGTGTAGATCTTCTAGACAACCTACTAGATTACATCAAGCCAGAAATGTCTCACGATGAAATCTTAGGTATCATCAAAAACATGAAAGCGGACTACGAAGACCGTGTTGATGACCACATCATCAAGAGTGCAGAAATCTCTAAAGCTCGTCGTGACATCAGTCGTCGCATCCGTGAGCTAACGGAAGAAGACAAGCAGACTCAAGGCAAGAAATAATCCCTTGTTGTCCAACGCATGATATTAACCCACTTTATTAAGTGGGTTTTTTTGACCCTAGATTTAGCGACTATACTCAAATGACTGCCACCGTTGGAGTCGCCTCATGTATACCGCTCTGTTGATTGCCGCCCTTTTATCTACCACGGAACCACACGCCGACGAACTTGAAAAGTTGTACACAACCGAACGAGAGATCAGCTATGACGACCTTGTTGTAGATGTTCGGGGTTACAAAGTACCTACTAAAGCTGCTTTCCAAGGCTGGGTACTGCTTAACAATGCAGAGAAGAAAGTTGCCAACATTGGTCAGCAACTTAGAGATGCGGGTATTAAAGAAACCATGCCTCTTCATCTTATCTTGCTTCAGGGCACGGATTGGGTCTTGAGTGACACCACGCTCTTCAGCCTACCAAATGTTCAACACATGCCCAAAATGATCAAAACGCTGAAGTTTATACAGACCTACATTGAGCCTGAAATCGGTATCGTAATTCCTGTCTCAGGTGAGCGAACCAGCAGTTACAACCAACAAGCGGGAGGCGCTCCTCGCAGTAAGCACCTTGAGTTTTGTGCTCTCGACATGGTGCCATCAGAAGATATTTCACGCGAAGAGTTGCACGTGAAGTTGAAGAAAATCCACTCTCAGTATGGCAAAGAGCACTTTGTCGGATTAGGGCTCTATGATGGCGTCCGCTTTCACATAGACACATGTGGTTTCAGGCAGTGGTAGCAGCATCAAACAGACACCATGATGTCACAATGACAACAAGAGACACAGTGTCAATATGACTCACAGTAAACCCAAAACTAAGATAAACCATTGATTTACAATAAACAAAATAGTTGGAACACCTTTTGCTCTATTGATAGTAAACCAAGACTATGAGGACGCATTATGAAACCAACTCAAACAACTTTTAAAACGCTTCTGTCTGTCTCCAACACTGGATTGATCATCACCACACTACTTATGATCATCAGCATTATTATCGCCTACCCTCTTGCTGACAGCTTTTCCCTTGCAGCACAAATAGCTGCCCATATCGGAACTATTGTGATCGCTGCATTCTTGAAAGTGAGTTATGTCGGACGCTGCCTTGCTCAATACAATCTAGGAATGGAAGTGCGTTAATTAAACTTGAGTCTTACTGGGTAACCCTGTTTGTTCCTTTTAGACAATGCCCAAGTTATCGAAGAGCTCGTACAATTGATGTGATTTGTATGGCTTGGGCAAGTAGGCATTCATACCCGCTTCGAAGCAATCTTTGATGTCTTCATCAAGCACGCTTGCCGTCAATGCGATAATTGGCAAAGGTGGGATACCTTGCTCTTTCTCCCAGGCACGAATCGTCTGAGTCGCCGTGATACCGTCCATTACTGGCATCATACAATCCATAAGTATTGCATCGAATCGTTCGCCTTGAGTAACCACATCCACCGCCTCTTGGCCGTTACTGGTGATGGTGTATTCATAACCCGCCTTCTCTAAGAAGAAGCTCGCAATTTTCTGATTCATCAAATTATCTTCGACGATCAATATCCGACGATTGAGTTCATGAACATCTTCTGATTTCGTCGGTTTTTCTAATACTTGGCTGGCCCCAGTATCAAGAGCCAACAGGCTATTCGAAAAGCGCTTACCTAAGAAAGGAACAGTATGTGTCGAGTGAACAGATTCTGTAATTTGATTGGTTTTAAATAGATGATGCTGACAAACGATAACCTTAGATAACGGATAACGCTGTTTCAAAGACGCGAGATCGTGTTCCATTGACTTGTGCAGCGTATGACAATAAAGCATGACATCACAATCGAGCTGAGCATTTGAGATATCGTCAATGGAGGGAACAACCTCAGATTGAATACCAAAGCGCTCGCACTCTTTACTTAATTGAGCCACATAGTTAAACCCATTAGAAACGATAACAGCATCCTTTAAGTTCTCGAACGTTTTGGGCTTGCTCTCTACGATATCGACGTAAAAACTAAAGCTAAATATAGACCCTTCACCCTTAACAGAGTGCGCGGTGATACGCCCATCCATCAAATCGATCAATTGTCGACAAATCGCTAAGCCGAGTCCGGTACCTCCAAACTGACGTGTTATGCTGCCATCCTCTTGTGTGAAAGGCTCAAAGATTGAATCGATTTTACTCTCTTCAATACCTATCCCTGTATCCGCTACGTGACACTCGATCATGCCTCTGCTCATTGAGCCCGGTGTGTAGGTTACTTTGGTACTTATCGCGCCTGAATCGGTAAATTTGATCGCATTCGACAGCAAGTTAGTGAGGACTTGGCGCAACCTATGCTCATCAAACAACAGCTGATGTGGAGTATTGGCATCAATGTTGATATCGAGTTCAACATTCTTACTGATCGCTTTAGATAATATGACGCTAACGGAGTCATAAACCACCTCACGCAGGTCCGCTGCCTGAGGTGAAAGCAACAAGTTACCCGATTCAATCTTAGACAGGTCGAGGATATCGTTGAGAAGTACCAATAGAGTATGAGAAGACGATTCTATATCTGCCAGTACCTCTTGTTGATTAGCATTGAGTTGGCTTTGCGAGAGAATCTCCGCCATACCAATAATGCCATTAAGCGGTGTTCGGATCTCATGAGACATATTTGCCAAAAATGCACTCTTGGCTCGGTTTGCAGAGATTGCGTCCTCTTTAGCTTCAATCAAATCCTGGTAGTGCTGCTGATTAGCACTCATGATCTCGTTAACTTTGTCAGCAAACTGAGTCAACTCATCATGGCCTTCTGTGACTATCGGCTTGTGCTCATCAGTATTTCGATTTTGATCTGACATGCCATCTAAAATGTGAGATAGATTTCGATTCAATCTTAATGACGTGGTTGAAGTCAGCCAAAAAACTAAAGTCGCAAATGTAATTACAAACACGGTTGTTAAGGTCGTTCTGATCTTTTGCGCTTTAATCCGTGCAGCCAGTTGACCTTGAAGCTCATTGGTGTAGCTATCGACCACTTGTAATGTCACGATATGGCGCTGCTCTAACCCAGAGACATACTGTTTGATCTCTTGTGAGTCGAACTGCCTTTTGAAGATTCGCTCACGAAAATCCACGCTATCTTGATATTCTTGACTCGTGAACACATCAAGTAGCTGCTCCAATCGAGTCGAGGAGTCATTACTTCTCAAGAAGGCATTCAGATATTGTGATTGACGGTGAATGGTACTCAAATAATGGTCGAGGTTGTCTTCTCTCAAATCAGGGTAGAGGTAAAGCTTGTAACCAACCCATGCCTCTTTCTGTGTCCAGAACACAAAGTTGTTGAGGTCGCTAAAGATCTTACCAGCCGTATTGATGTTGTCGTCGGTAAGAAAGATATCAACATCGTTTAGCTCGACCAGAATTTCTTGTAAAACATCAAAAGCCCAGACACCAAGAAACGGTCTTTGCTCTACCGACGGATTCGATAACTCTTGCAGAATCTGGTCAAGATCGTCGAGTTCATCAATGATATCCCATTGCGCTGAAAGCCCTTCAAGTTGCTTGTTATACTGGAGGATGCTCCCAAACTGCTTAGCGGCTGATGCGTATGCACTTTTTCTGATAGGAGAAGAGTTAGGCAATCGTAACAAACGATAAATATCGCCAGATAACGCACTAAAGGATTGTAACGCCTCGATCTTCACTCGAGTCGCCTCCAAGTTTGTTACCTGCTTTCTGTTGTTCAATGCTTCATTAATAGTAAAACCGAGCATAAACAGAATCGAAATAGATGACAGCAGAATCAACCGCCACCTAATTGATATATTTATCATTTTTATCTAGTCACTCCCTTCCTTGAAAGTCATCGGGTGCCTCGTACTAATAATAGGACACTCACGGCGTTTAACTTATCAAATATGCAACTTGTACTCGCTCACTCCTTACGCATCATTTATAAATCATCCCAAATTCATAGATTTCATCGCAATTACTCGCCCTTATGGTTGCTATTGTGGATATTATTAGTATCGAATTTGAGAGTGGTAAGGCCCGACAAACTGATTTATATGGGAAAATAGTCGAATGTTTTTCTCTCTGAATTCCCAAGATTCATTAGAAATAGGCTGATTAAGAGAGGCAATAGACTTAGGTGGATACTTTTTCATCAAGGTGTTAACTCATTTCATTTATTTACATGCTTAGATCACATTTTAGAACCATAAAAAGCAACCGTTTGCATTTTGTTTTTGATCTGAGTATTTTTCGACGAAAAATAAGTGCTACAAATCGATAAAGTCAATAGTGTTGCATATCACAAAACTCGACGTTATAACCAATAATTCTAGGTATATCAGCCAATATAGCTGGATTTAATTTTACTAGCAGAATAACAGACCGTACCTTACAATCCCGCCACATAAAAATTACAACTTAAATACAAGCCTATTCGTGCCATTAAAAGTGACAATTTAAGATCACAGCACAACGGTTTATCCCCCAAGCAGGTAAGCACCCTACACTCGCCAAGCCTGCAAAACTTAACGTGAAAGGTCCCAAGTAAAGATGAGCCCTGAAAAGCACCTCCTAGACTGGCAAACTAGTCAAACTATTGCTGAATCTATTGCCCCAACTCTTGGTCAGCTATACCGTCAAAAAGGCGTTGAAGTCATTCTTTTCGGAAAGACTCTAGTTAACGCAACAACTATTGACATCATCAAAGCTCACCGGCTTTCAAAGCACTACACAGGCTCCCCGCTTACCCCTTCACAAACACAACCAATCATTCAACACCTACTATCAATGCGCTTGTCTCCATGCCGTGTTGATGTTGGTCGCCTAGCGCATCAATACTGGGAAAACCATGATGATGTAACGGCAATGGATGACTTCCTTCAAACGGCTCTTATTGAGTCTCTAGAAGGCGAAGCGATGACTAAGCCTCGTGATGTTGTGTTGTACGGTTTCGGTCGTATCGGTCGACTACTTACTCGTATTCTTGTTGAGAAAAGTGGCCCAGGTTACCCACTTCGTTTACGTGCTATCGTGGTTCGTGGCGGTAAAGATGGTGATCTAGAGAAGCGTGCAAGCCTATTGCGCCGTGACTCAGTACACGGTCAATTCAACGGCAGCATCGTTATTGATAACGAGCGCAAAGCGATCATTGTTAACGGTAACTTCATTCAAGTTATCTACGCGAACAAGCCAGAAGACGTTGACTACACAGCTTACGGTATTGATAACGCACTGGTTGTTGATAACACTGGTGTATGGCGTGACGCTGAAGGCCTAGGTCAGCACGTTGCTTGTAACGGTGCGAGCAAAGTACTTCTTACTGCTCCAGGTAAAGGCGACATCAAGAACGTTGTATTTGGTGTTAACGAAGACGTTATCAAGCCAGAAGATACCATTATCTCTGCAGCAAGCTGTACGACTAACGCAATCACTCCTGTACTTAAAGCAGTACACGACAAGTTTGGCGTAACATCGGGTCACATCGAAACTGTTCACTCATTCACAAACGACCAGAACCTGATTGATAACTTCCACTCAGGCGATCGTCGTGGCCGTGCGGCTTCACTAAACATGGTTCTGACATCAACTGGTGCAGCGAAAGCAGTAGCGAAAGCAATGCCAGAGATGGCAGGTAAGCTAACAGGCAACGCAATTCGCGTACCGACACCAAACGTGTCAATGGCCGTAGCAAACCTAAACCTTGAGACGGGTACAACAAAAGAAGAGCTAAACACGTACCTACGTGAAATGGCGTTATCTTCTCCGCTTTCAGCGCAGATCGACTACACAGATTCGACAGAAGTTGTTTCTACTGACCTAGTCGGTTCTCGCCACCCAGGTGTTGTTGACGGTGTTGCAACTATTGCGCAAGACAACCGCGCTGTTCTGTACATCTGGTACGACAATGAGTTCGGATACAGCTGCCAAGTGGTTCACTGTATGGAACAGATGATGGGCGTACGCTACAAAACTTACCCAGCGGTTTAATCCTCTAGGTACTACAAGCTCCACAACATAATAATCATATAGGCGAAGTTCGTATGAGCTTCGCTCCCCCCTTTCCTTGAGTACTTTACGGTCAATTCTTGGAAAGTTGCCACTTGGTTCTGCTCTCTCTAACCGAACTAAGTGGCCTTTTTCGTTCTAGTAATTCATTTCATTGAATGCATAAAGCAGATAAAACAGCCAACTACCCAAGTTCGACTTCAAGCTCACTATCAATGGTGCTTGAACATGCCAGCACATAACCTTGCTCAATCTCTTCTGGCGTGAGAGTTTCTTGGCTACTGGAGCTGACGCTGCCTTTAGTCACTTTACATTTACATGAACCACAAATACCACTGCGACATGCGATGATGATCGGAACACCTGCTTTCTCTAGTGAGTCAGCTAACGGAGTTCCTA